>JALUVB010000021.1 GCA_027021085.1 bacterium | reverse complement strand
AGGAAGTACAGCTTTTCTTCCCCTACCGAAACCTCTCGGCACTTTTGTCCGCTGAAAGCGCGCCTGACAGGACTCGAACCTGTGGCCTTGGGGTCCGCAACCCCACGCTCTATCCAACTGAGCTACAGGCGCTTGTTTTTCAATCCTTTTCTTCTATCTTCAGGGTTATTCCGCCAAAGAGAAGAGCAAATATATTATAAATTGCTACCAGCACCGCCGCGGATAGGCCGGTAAAAAAGCCATAGAAAGCGGCAAACAGGAGTGCGCCCACTATCCCGGAGGGAATGGTGCCCATGAGGGGGAGGAACATTTCTTCCGGGCTTACCAGGGAAATGATAAGACCCGTAACCAGGCTGAAAATAAGGGCAGTTCCCCCTACCATTTTAAAGGTTGAAGCTACCCCGATGCTTTTAAGAATCCATTGTTTCATTTCCTACTCCTTTCCTTATTTTGTGGAATATTCCTGCGGAGGGAGAGGGATTCGAACCCCCGGTCCGATGTTAAATCGGACAAGTGATTTCAAGTCACCCGCTTTCGTCCGCTCAGCCATCCCTCCCGCCTTAATTATAGCATACTTTCGAGGTCATACGGGACTAATTTAGACAGTAACAAAGTAAGGTGCTTACCTGTGGTAGGGCCTTCTCTTTTTGTCTTTTCGCCAGGCCAGAACCATGGGAGAAGCGATAAAGATGGAGGAATAAGTTCCTACTATTATTCCCACGATGATGGCAAAGGAGAAGTTTTTGATGGTGGCAGTACCCAGGAAGAAGAGAGCAAAGAGGGCTAAAAGCGTGGTCAATGAGGTGAGTATGGTGCGGGAAAGCACCTGGTTTATGCTTTCGTTTATTATCAAGGAGAATGTTTTGCCCCGCATCAATTTCAGGTTCTCCCTTACCCGGTCAAACAGCACGATGGTGTCATTTGCCGAGTAACCTACCACGGTAAGAAAGGCGGCGATAAGGGGAACGGAAATCGGGCGGGAGGTTAAGGCGCATATCCCCACGGTAATGATAATGTCGTGAAAAAGGCATAGCACTGCGGAAGCTCCGAACACAAATTCAAATCTCCAGGCCAGGTAGATAAGCATCCCAATCATGGCAAAGATTACAGCCAGGAGTGCTTGCTTGCGGAGCAACTTGCCTACTACCGGTCCTATGGTTCTCTCCTCGCGCAGCACGGGCTGGTATGAGGCAAATTTCTCTTTTATAATTTCCCGCAGTTTACGCAGGTTTTTTTGCCGGGTTCTAAAAATAAAACCTTTATTCCCTTCGTATGACTGGATGCTTGCCTGAATATCCGGTGCGTTCAACACTGCCCTTATTTCCTGGGGTGGAACAGGCTTGGCAAAATAGAAATTCAGCAGGCTTCCACCCGTGAAATCTATTCCGAGAATTTTTTCTCCCTTTACGGCAATAGATACCAGGGAGAGAATTATCAGGAATGCGGATATGGCATACCCGATTTTCCTCTTGGCCATAAAGTCTATATGGGGTACTTCTTTAATGAATCGCATTATATTTTAATCTTCTTAATTTTCTTTACATAAACAAGGTAGTCAAAAATCAACTTGGTTACCACTATGGCGGTGAACATGCTGGCGATAATTCCCAGAGAGAGGGTTACGGCGAAACCTTTTACCGGTCCGGTGCCAAAGTAAAAGAGCATTAGAGCAGCGATAAGAGTAGTGATATTGGCATCTGCAATGGTCAGGAAGGCGCGTTTGTAGCCTGCATCAATTGCCACGCGGATGGTTTTTCGTTTTGCCAGCTCTTCTCTTATCCTCTCAAATATGAGAACGTTTGCATCCACGCTCATTCCTATGGTAAGCACGATTCCGGCAATTCCCGGGAGAGTAAGCGTAGCTCTCAGGGCAGCCAGGGCTCCCATGAGTAAAATGAGATTCAGTATTAGGGCAAAGTCGGCAATTAACCCGGAGAATGAGTAATAAGCAAACATGAATACTACTACCAGGATGCCTCCCACCAGCGCCGCATTGAACCCTCTCCTTATGGAGTCTTCACCTAAGGAAGGCCCCACGGTGAGCATGGAAAGAATCTTTATGGGAGCGGGAAGAGCACCTGCGCGTAAAACCAAAGCCAGGTCGCTTGCTTCCTTCACGGTGAATCTTCCGCTTATGACTGCTTCACCGTTAGGAATTTTTTCCTTTATGCGGGGGGCAGACTGGACTTTCCCGTCCAGCACAATGGCCAGCAGTTTTCCCACGTTTTCCCCGGTTACCCGGGAGAAAATGCGTGCCCCTTTACGGTTGAATTTCAATGCTATTTGCGGCTGTCCCAATCTGCCGTACTCAACAAAGGCATTTACCAGGTATGCTCCGGTTAGAACAGGCGTTTTGCGGAGGAGTAAGGGAGTTTTTTCTCCGTTTTCTTCCAGGTATTTCAGCTCGTAGCCGGGAGGGGTTTTCCCTGAGAGGGCCTGCTGGAGCAGGTCAGGATCTTTTTCTACCAATTTGAATTCCAGGAGAGCAGTCTGCCCGATGACCTTGATGGCTCTATCCGTATCTACTACGCCGGGAAGTTGCACAATGATTTGCTTCTCACCCTGTCTCTGGATGAGGGGTTCTGCTACACCGAACTGGTCCACGCGGTTTCTGATAACCTCCAGTGCTCTCTCTACCGCGTCTTTCCTGGCTTCCGG
>JALUVB010000020.1 GCA_027021085.1 bacterium | reverse complement strand
ACCAGTCAATAGAATTTATTGCAGAGGATGAACTGGTGGAAGTTACTCCCAGTAATATTCGCCTGCGTAAGATGGAGTTAAACGCGGCCAAGCGAGAGTCAGCCAGGAAAAGAGAAAAATATAAACAGGCGGATTTTAATTAAACAGGATACTCTTTCAGGGTAATAGTCCAAGAGTTGGGAGTTGTTAGTTGTGAGTTGTCCCCGATGTCCATCGGTCCCGGCGTATGCCGGGGCGCCCATGCCCCCATGTTAGACTATAGACATCAGACTTTAGACATTAGACGGGAAAGAAACATGATACGGGGAACCAACTCACTATTTGCTATCTTTCCTCGTTACTCGTTACCATTCACTATCCTTCCCCTCACTACTTTCTCACCATTCACCACTCACTCCTTATTGTTTACTATTTACTGCTCACTATCTCCCAGTCTATAGTCTAAAGTCTACGGTCTAAAGTCTAAAATCCCCCTCACTACCCGCTACTCACTACTCGCTACTGAATTAGGGGGGGCTTACCCCGGTTCCTCCCTTATTTCAGGGTCCATCCGCCATCTATAAATATGGAGGCGCCGGTTATATAGGGACAGGCATCACTGGCAAGAAATACTGCCAGTGCTCCGATTTCTTCCAGTTTACCGAATCTGCCCAGCGGGATATTATCCAGGAAGAATTTTCGTATTTCCGGGTTCCTAAATATTTGTTCGTTAATAGCGGTATGAAAAGGTCCCGGGCAGATACAATTGACTGTGATATTATGCTCTGCCCATTCCAGTGCCAGGGTTCTGGTGAGTTGCAGCACTCCTCCCTTACTGGCGGTATATGCACTCCTTTGCGGAATTGAAACTACGCTCAGCATTGAGCCCAGAGTAAGAATTCTTCCGTATTTTCTTTGAAGCATGTGTTTTCCCACGATTTTACAGGCATTCCAGGTTCCCATGAGGTTCACTTCTATTATTTCCCGGAAATCTTCTTCTGGAAATTCTTCTGCCGCATATCTTTTATTTATTCCTGCACTGGTGATGAGAATATCTATCTTTCCGAATTTCTCCAGGCACTCTTTTACAGCTTTTTCTATTTCTACGGGAACTTTCACATCGGTTTTCAGGGGAAGGATTTCTTTGCCTGTCCTATCCCGGATTTCTCCGGCTGCTTCGGCACATTCCTCCGGGTGCCGGCTGGAGATAGCCACATTTGCTCCGGCTTCTGCGATGGCTTCTGCCATGGCTTTTCCCAGCCCCTTGCTTCCTCCGGTGATAAAGGCAACTTTTCCTTCCAGACGAAATTTATCAATTACGCTCATTTTCATGCCTCCCTACTTTTCGTAGAGGCAATTATATCATGTTGATTTATTTCTTTTAATAGCAAGGCCAGGGTTCATTGTTAACCGCCTTAATGCTATAATCTAAGCTGATATGAGGATGTTGGTTGCATGTGTTTAACTCCGAAAGAAAGGGTAATCAGGGCTCTCCTGGGAGAGAAAGTGGATAAGGTTCCCTTCACAGTATATGAAACGTTTTTACCCCGCTGCACAGTGGAGAGGAAACTCAGAAACATGGGGTTGTGTGTGGTGAGAAGGAGTGTGCCGGTACTCGAGGTGTTAACTCCTGAAGTGAAGGTGAGAGAGACCCGCTACCGGGAAGAGGGAAAGCGTTATATCAGGGTGGACTACGAAACACCAAAAGGCAATTTCTATTCTCTCCAGGAGGACAGGGGCTATACCCGGTGGGTTTTGCGGCATCTTTTTGCCGGTCCGGAGGACTATGCAAAACTCATTTTTTTCTTCCAGAATCATAAGTACCGGGTAAACTATGAGAACTTTGTCAAAATGGAAAAGTTGCGGGGGGAGGATATTATTCTCAGGGGAAGTATAGGCCTGGAACCTTTCCAGGCGATTATTGAGCTGATGGGCACCGAGACTTTTTGCTTTGAGTGGATGGAGAGGAGGGATGAAGTTCTTGCCCTGTATGAGGCTATTGTGGAAGCGCGCAGGAGGAGCTATCCCTTGCTAAGCGAATCCCCCTGTTTTCACTTTAACTATGGAGGCAATGTAACAGTGGAAATTGTAGGGGTGGAAGGTTTTCGCAAGTATTACGTGCCGAATTATGAAGAAGCAGCAGAATATTTGCATAAATATGGTAAACTTATTGGCTCGCATTTTGACGCCAATTGCAGGTTGATAGCCGCAGACATTGCCGAAACCTCCCTCGATTTTATAGAGGCCTTTACCCCGTTCCCTGATACGGATTTGACCCTGAAAGAAGCGCTTTCTTTTTGGGAAGGTAAGGCGTTATGGATAAATTTCCCTTCCTCGGTGCACCTGAAAAGCGAAGAGAAGATAGCCGGGGCCACGGTAGACCTGCTGGAACAGGCAGAAGGATACCCGCGGTTTTTAATCGGGATTACCGAGGATGTCCCGGAGGACAGATGGCAGGGGAATTTTCTAACCATTATGGAAACCATAGAGAAGTATTTTAAAAACTGAGATTTATCATGAAAAATAATAATGGATTTCCCTCTACGAATTTACATGTTCACACTCCCTATTCCTTTTCTTTCTTCTCCTCTGTCTCTTCCCTGGTGGAAAAGGCTGCGGAAGAGGGGATAGTGGCTCTCGGGATTAACGATTTCTATACCACAGAGGGCTACGATGAATTTACGGAAGAATGTTTGGAGAAAAATATTTATCCTGTGTATGGCCTGGAGGTAATTGCAGTTAACCTGGAAGATAAAAAGAAGGGTATCCTCTGGAATGACCCCAATAACCCGGGAAGAATCTATCTCTGCGGCAAAGGGCTCTTGTATCCACAGGAAGTTAATGATTGGACACTCTCTATTATCAGCCGGATAAAGGATTGTTCACAGAGAAGAATGAAAAAAATGGTAGAAAAAGTCAATGATTTCCTTTCCCGGAAAGGTATGGAGATTTCCCTGGCTTACGAAGATATAAAGGACTCTACCCCTTCCGGCTGGGTAAGGGAGAGACACATTGCCAAGGAAATATACGCGAGAGTTGCAGAGAACGAGGAAGAAAAATTAAAATTATGTCAGCTTTTGGGAATAGAGGAGACAGCAGGCAGTGTAGCTGAGCAGTTAAGGGGCAAGTTGCTTAAGTTTGGAGGAGTGGCTTACGTGGAGGAAGACAACGATGCTTTTTTAAGTCCCCGGGAAGCCAGGCAGGTCTTTCTTAACTCGGGCGGCATACCGGTATATCCCGTCTTATCCGACGGGACTCCTGTTCTCACTGACAAGGAAAAAAGCCCTAACCTTTTGAGTAAAGAGTTAAAAAAGATGGGATACTGGATGGCTGAGTTTATCCCGCCGCGAAATAGTTATAAAGTATTGAAGAAATACGTAAAAGTTTTAAGGAGGGAAGGGATTGTGGTTACCTGCGGGACGGAACATAACAGCCTGAAAGGAGGCCTGCTTACCCCACTGCCGAAAGGTCTCCAGTACATGGACGAGGAACTGGCAGAGATTTTCTGGGAGGGCTGCTGTATCGTGGCTGCTCACCAGTACCTGAGAAAAATAGGCGAAGAAGGTTTTGTTGACCAGGAAGGCCTAAGGACCCGGAAGAGTCTGGAGGAGCTGAGAGAGATAGGCGAATTTGAAATAAATTCTTTCCTGGCTGAGAAGTGAGGCTTTCTCTTGCTGGGAGTGGCCCTGCTTCTCTTTCCCTGTAGCGAAAGCCTTTGCTTGGGCTGGGGCTCTTGGTGCGGAACTGAGTCCCTGCATTGACTTGCAGGTTTTGGTAAACTATACTACAGACATGCGGAGAGTTAGAGTTATGTTCGCAGCAGTACTCTGGGGGAGTGCTTCCTGAGGCAGGTAAATTATGAATAATGAAAAGACAAAAAAGGCTGTATCCCAGGAATTAGTTGCTCTCTCTCGCTCCCTGGGGGCTGATTCGGCTCTCATACTGGCAGGCGGGGGGAATACTTCTTACAAGGATGAGCAAATTATCCAGGTTAAAGCAAGCGGGTCTGAACTGGGCAATATTACCGAAGAGGGATTTGTTCTTTTAAGCAGAGAAAAGTTAAAAGTTATCCGCAGTAAAAAGTACTCCGAAGATGCAAAATTAAGGGAGGAAGAGGTAAAAAAGGACTTGCTTGCGGCAAGAATTGCCCCGGAGCTGGGGCAGATACCTTCCGTAGAAACCTATTTTCATGAACTTATAAATTATCCCTGGGTAGTGCATATCCATCCCTGGGCAGTGAATGCTCTCACCTGCAGTAAGCAGGGGAAATCTGTTTACCGGAAGATTCTGGGGGAAGATACTCTCTGGATAGACTTCTGTCCACCCGGATATACTCTCTCCAGGATAATAGAAAGTGAGATTAAGAAATTTGCCCAAATTCACAAAAAACATCCTCAGGTCATTCTCCTGGAAAATCACGGGGTAATTGTGGGAGGCGAAAGTGCAGAAGAGGTGAAAAACAGGATAAGGGAGGTAGTAGATAAGGTTGCCTCGCACCTGAGCTTGCCGGAAGAAAAAAAAGAAGAGCCCAGGATTAAATTAGATGAGGTTTCTCTCTGGATTCGCAGAGCTCTGGGCGAGAAGAGGAGAAGAATAATCTTTTCCCTGAGATGCTTGGAAATTCCTGAAGAGATTGTTAAGGGGGCCTTCACTCCCGACCAGATTGTTTACTGCGGTCCGAAAGCAATCTGGATGGAGGGAGAGCATATTACCCCGGAAAAACTGATTGCGAAAATCAGGCATTGCCTGGAAAAGGAAGAATACGAGGCAAAAATTATAGCTGTTAACGGAGTGGGGATATTCGGTATAGGTGAGAGCTGGAAAACGGCAAAAAATGCGGCCTTGATTTTCCGGGATATAATAAAAATTTACCGGGCATCTTTCTCTTTTGGGGGGCCAAAATTCCTGCCCAGCAAATATGTAAAATTTATTGATAACTGGGAAGTGGAGAGGTACAGAAGGCGGATAGCAGAGGGGAAGAGGGGAGAGATAGCAGGCAGGATAGCCATAGTCACAGGAGGTGCGCAGGGAGTGGGCAGGGGAATCGCAGAAGGACTGCTCAAAGAAGGCGCACACGTGGTCATAGCTGATATAAATTATGAGATGGCTGAAAAGGTAGCCAGGAAATTTGAAGAAAGTTTTGGCGAAGGGAGAGCAGTTCCCTGCCAGGTGGATGTTACCCGGGAAGATGATGTGCAGGATATGGTGGCCTTTACGGTGAAAAGGTTCGGAGGCATAGATATTCTCATAAGCAATGCAGGCATCCTTATTGCGGACAATATTTTAAGTTTCCCCTACGATAAATTCAGAAAAGTAATAGAAGTTAACTTCTACGGTTATTTTCTCTGTGCGCAAAAGGCAGCCCGGGTTATGGTGGAGCAGGGATACGGAGATATAATCCAGATTAACTCCAAGTCCGGCAAAAAGGGGAGCAAGGCGAACTCTGCCTATGCCTCATCCAAGTTTGCCGGCATTGGTTTTACCCAGAGCATAGCCATGGACCTGGCCGCGCATAATATTTTCGTAAATGCCATCTGTCCCGGCAACTTCCTGGACCTGGAGCTATGGCAGCGGGAAGGAGGTTTACTTGACCAGTACCTTAAAGCGGGCAAGGTTCCCGGGGCAAAAACAAGAAAAGACGTGGAGAATTACTATAAAAATCTTACCCTTCTCAAGAGAGCTTCTACAATTGAGGATGTTATGCACACGATTTTTTACATACTTAAGCAGAGAGGAGAAACCGGGCAGGCTTACAATGTAAGCCAGGGACAGGAGATGAGATAAGATGGGTAAATATATTTGCTTAGACCTGGGTGCTACCAGCGGGAGAATAATGGAGGTGGAATTTAAAGATAAGAAGCTTTCCCTGCAAGAACTGGGGAGATTCCCCACGGAAGGAACGAACTTACCCTTTGATAACGGATTTAAACTTGTCTGGGATGTTCCCCGTTTCTGGAAAGAGATACAAGGTATCCTTTCCCGGGTTAAGGAAGCATCCTCCGTTGCTGTGGACGGATGGGGAGTGGATTTTGCCCTGCTGGATAGAGAAGGCAGGTTAATAAAATTGCCCTCTCATTACCGGGACATTGAGCACATAAAAAAGGCGGAAGAGGTGATAAACGAATTAGGCAGAGAGAAAATCTTCCTGGAGACAGGCATCCAGATAATGCCTATAAACACCCTTTACCAGGTATATACCCTCCGGAAAAATTTCCCCTATATTCTGGATAATTCTTCTGCCTTGCTTATGATTCCTGACCTTTTCACCTACTTTCTTTCCGGTGAGAAAATATGCGAGTATACCAACGCTACTACCACCCAGATGTACAGAGTGGCTAAAGATGAATGGGCAAAAGAGCTGCTGCAATCGCTTTCCATTCCTACCCATTTCCTCCTGCCCGTTACCAGGCCGGGAAAAGTCATCGGCAGTGTAAGAAAATCACTGAATATCCTGCAAAATACCCGGGTAGTAGCCACAGGCTCCCATGACACTGCCTCGGCGATAGTGGGCACTCCCATGACAGAGGACTCTGTTTATATAAGTTCTGGGACCTGGTCATTGGTGGGGATTGAAATTGACCAGCCACTGATAAATTCCGAGACCCTGCAAAATAACTTTACCAACGAAGGAGGAGTAGGGAAGATAACCTTTCTCAAGAACCTGACTGGCATGTGGATTTTTGAGGAATGCAGGAGAAAATGGAACAAAAGTTTGCAGGAACTCCTCAAGGTAAACCAGGTAAAATCATCCGCAATTATAGACGTGGACGAGGCAAGGTTCCAGACGCCGGGCAGTATGCCGGAAAAAATAGTAAGCTACCTGAAAGAAACAGGACAAAAACCGCCAGAGAGCATACTGGAAATAGTAAGGATACTATTTGAAAGTCTTGCGTTGAAATACAGGTGGGTGATAGAAAAAATTGAGAATCTAACCGGCAAAAATTATCCTCGTGTTCATATTGTGGGTGGAGGAGCAAAGAACGAATTCCTGAATCAGCTTGTCGCTGACGTTACAGGAAAGATGGTCTATGCCGGTCCCTACGAAGCCACCACCATAGGAAGCAGTATTATCCAGATGCTTTCCCTGGGAGAAATTTCCAGTATAGAAGAGGGAAGAGAAATTATAAGAAATTCGTTTGCATTAAAGGTTTATCAGCCCGGTGAGAATATCTTCGCAGAGAAATATGACCTGTTGAGAAAACTTTTAAAGGAATAGGAGGAGAAAAAATGGGCAGAGCAATAAAATTGGGAGCGGGAGAGGTTGCGAAAGTTAAAAATCCTGTAATAGGAGTTTTTTCTCCTTGCGACCCCCGCATAGATGAGCCTTCTCGCAAGCGTGTGGCAAACATTATCCAGATGGCAGCGGATATAATAGCGGAAAGAGTAAAACTGGCAGATGGCACTCCGGTCAGGGTAGTCTACAGCACACTACTTATTGACGGAGAAAAGCAGGCGGATGTAGTGGCCAGGCAGTTTGAAGAGGCGGGAGTCAACATACTGGTAGGAGTGCCGGATACCTGGGCATTTCCCCAACCCAGCCTTATCTCTTTCATCCAGCAGTTTCCCAAGGACACTCCCCTCAACCTCACCTGCGGCAATAGCGGCCCCAAACCCGGAGTAGTTTACACCCATGCTGCGAGCGGTGCTGTATCTCAATACGGAAAGCTTATTCATATCAATGTAGGGACCTGGCCTGATACGGGCATGAATCCCCGCATGACGGAAAATACAGCCAGAACCCTGGTTGACTGGTGCTATGCAGCTATTACCTTCCAGGCATTAAAAGGGAGAAGAGTGGTGATATTCGGGCACGATTCCATGGGCATGGAAACTGCTCTTGCCCATGTAATTCCTACCCGCAACATATTCGGGATAGAGATTACCCGCCTGGATATGAAATTACTTGCGGACATGCTCCAGAAGAAAGCCTACAATGAAAAAGAGTTGAAAGAATTGAGGGATTGGCTGGGCAGGTTGGTGGGGGAAAGAATCGAATTGAGAAACGAAGATGATGAAGAAAGGCTGCAAAAATCATTAGCCATGTACCTCATTGTGAGGGACATAATGGAAGACCTGAACGCAGTAGGGGGAGGATTTATGAGCCAGCTGGAATGGGGGTCAGACCCTAAAGGCATCCCTCTTCCCGTAGCCGATATAATGGAATCTCTCTTCAACTCTACCTTTGACCATAGGGGCAGGAAGTCACCTATTCCCTATGCCACCGAGGCAGACGTGCAGGGACTTCTAACCATGCTCTTTTTCACCTACCTTACCGGAGGCAATCCTCCCCTCTTCATGGATTTCAGGAAAGTATGGGAACCGTGGGAAATTAAGGAGCTGGCTCAGAAGATAGGGGTGAAACTTTCCGGGGATAGCATATGGGAGAAGAGAGGATTTGTAGATGGAGATAATTCGGGAAGTGCTTCCTTTGATTGGGCAGGTAAACCGGGTGATTCTGTAGAAGAAATCATGTCCAGGGTATCTTTTCCTCTGGCTGACGAAGGGTACTTCCCCGGCCTGGGCAACTCTGTCACCTTCATCTCCCCGGGTGGAATAGAAGGAATAGCAGGAAGGCTCGCCTACAGCAGTATAAATAACATATTCTCTCTCATCTGGGATGAAGCAGAAACAGTTGACCTGCCGGATAAACTTGCCGAAGCAGTATGTAAAACCTCCACCTATACCTGGCCCCACACCTTTGTAGTTCCCCGGTATGCCAGCATGGGCGAATACAAGCAGTATGCCCCGGCTAATCACTTTCACATGACCTGGAATCTCCCGCCGGCGCGTTTAGAGTACTGGATGGACATGGCAAACGTTCTCTCTGTTACTCCCTGGAGTAAGAGGCCCCAGTACATAGAGGGAGTGGATAGGCCGCTTCCTTTGCTCTACCTGATAAACGGGGGAGAAGTGGCCAGTAAACTTTCCCTGGCAAAAAAGGTATAGGTTAGAATCTTACACTCCCTCAAATTATTTCTGGCCTCAGGGATTTTCTCCCGGTAAAAGGGGATGGTGGTAAATTGTAAATATGAAAGCCAGGCTCAAGGCAATCCTGAAAAAGCTGAAACACGAAGCCGTCACCCGCAGGAGCCCTCTGGAAATAGCTTCCGGGATAGGTATTGGTTTTTTTATAGGTATTTTGCCCATCCAGGGAATTAAAACACCCGTTACACTGTTAATTGCGGGCATATTTAAAAAAGTAAACGTAGTATCCGTCTTTTCCACCAGCAGTATAATCTCTCTCCCTCCCCTGGTCCCTTTTGTTTATTTCCTTGACCACTGGGTAGGAAGTAAAATCATGGGGAAATCCCTTACCCTTACCCTGCAAAGCTTCAAAGATTTCCATTACAAAGTAATAAAGGATGTGCTCTTCTCCCTGTTCCTGGGAGGGTTTACCTTGGGAATTGCCCTGGGAATTATCTCGTTTCTCCTCTCACTTCTTATCTTGAAATTTATTAAAAAACCCAAACCCATAAACCGTCTATAGTATGAGAGTTGTGAGTTGCTCCCGATGTTCATCGGGATGAGTTGTTAGTTCCGCCTATGTCCCCGCCTGTATACTGGGAGAGTTGTGAGTTATGAGTTGTCCCCGATGAACATCTGTCCCGGCGCATGCCGGGGCACCTATGCCCCCATGTTAGACTATAGACATCAGACTTTAGACATTAGACGGGAAAGACACATGATACGGGGGGCCAACTCACTATTTACTATCTTTCCTCGTTACTCGTCACCATTCACTATCCTTCCCCTCACTACTTTCTCACCATTCACCACTCACTGCTTACTGCTTACTATTTACTGTTCACTGTTTACTATCTTCCCCTCACTACTAACAACCACCTGCCTGTGGATTTTTTGGTTCAGATACTGTATAATTACAAGGCTTAATTATTAAGAGGGTGAAGTATATGGATGAACAATTAAAAGAAGACATAGATAAATTGGATAGAATTTTTCTAAGCATGCAGAGAAAAATGAGGGCGAAGCTTTCCAATGAATTATCCTCCGGTAAGATCACCCTTCCCCAGTTCCATATACTTTCCTATTTAGTAGAAAGAGAAAAAGCAATGATGGTGGAGCTTGCCCGATACCTGAGAGTAAGCGCTTCTGCAGTAACCAGCCTGGTGGATAACCTGGTAAAGATGGGTTTTTTAAAACGCGAGTTTTCCCCTGCGGATAGAAGAGTTATTATTACTTCTCTCACCGCGAAAGGCAGAAAAACTGTCCTGCGCATCAGGAGCCAGTTCTGTAAGCTTTTAGAAAATTCTTTAGAGAAGTTTACTTCTAAGGAAAGAAAAAAACTTCTGGAGTTGATAGGGAAAATGGAGCAGCTTTTATGAAGAAATTTTTACTAATTCCCTTTCTACTTTTTCTGGCCCAGCTTGCGTTTGCGGGGGATAACCTTCTGAGTTTACAAGAAAGTATCTCCATAGCCCTGGAAAATAATCCCTCCATAGATATAGCCAGGGAGAAGATAAGAGAAGCGCAAACCGAGAGAGAAAAAGCGCGCAGCAATTTCCTTCCCAGGATTTACACCCTGTCTTCTTACACCCGCCTGGATAAAAAGAAAACCATGGATATTAACTTGCCTACTATCCCGGGATACCCCCCCATGCCAACACCTGTGCTCTCCGATGACGAAATCTACGATTATAACCTCAGCCTTTCCCAGCCGCTTTTCACGGGAGGGAAACTTATCTCTCTTTACAACCTGCAGAAAGAAAATCTTGCGGCAAACCGGCATAATTTTGAAAAGGTGAAGAATGATTTAATCTTTGCGGTCAAGGAAGCCTACTTTAAAGTCCTGGAGGCGGAAAGATTAAGAAAAGTGGCACAGGAAGCATTAAATCAGACAGGGGCACACCTAAAATTGCTAAAAGATTTATTTGCCGAGGGAATGGTGGCAGAAGTGGAAGTTTTGCGGGCAAAGGTGGCGCTGGCAAATGCTAACCGTCAACTTATAAATGTTGAAAATAGGCTCAAATTTTCCCGCGCCTACTTTAATAACCTTTTAAACCGGGATCTGGGAAAAGAGGTGAGACTGAAGGATGTGCCGGGATTTGAAAATGATACGGGTGACCTTTCTGGTTATATAAAGGAAGCTTACAAAAATAGACCCGAGATAAAGGAGATGCAAAACAGATTGAGAATGGCGGAGGAAAAGGTAAGAATAGCCCGTGCAAGCTTTTTCCCCCAGGTTGCGCTGACAGGAAGCTGGGATAAGAAAAAAGGGGCAGAAATTCCCATAGATAAATGGAAAGAATCCTGGAGCGCGGTAATCTCAGTGAGCATAGACATATGGGACTGGGGGGAGAACAAGAACGAACTTGAAAAGGCAAAGTCGCAGATGAAGCAGATAAAAAGCTCTTTTTCTTTGCTGAAAAACCAGGTGGAGCTGGAAGTGCGCCAGGCATACCTGAATCTTTTATCCGCGAAGGAGAGGATAAAAGTACAGAAAGAAGCAGTAAAAGAAGCAGAAAAGAATTTTAAGGATACTTCCGCCAGGTTCAAGGAAGGAATGGCCACGAATACAGATGTCCTGGATGCCCGGACTCTTTTAACCAGAGCAGAAATGGATTACTATCGTGCCTTATACGGTTACCAGATAGCGAAAGCAGGCCTTGAAAGGGCGGTAGGGGGCAGCGCTACAAGCCAAAAAGGAGAAAAAAGATGAAAAAGATAATTATCTGGATAGTGGCTCTGGTGCTTGTAGGAGGGGGAGCATACAGGGTCTACCGGATTATTGAAGCAGGGAGAAAGGGAGGAGAAAAGATAGCCAGAGAAAGAGAAATTCCGGTAAGGGTGGAAAAGGTGAGCACCGGGAGCATTATGGATACTTTGTCCTTTTCCGGTAATATCATACCTGAGGCCACAGTTACCGTGTATTCCAAGGTAGGGGGTAAAGTAAAAGAGCTTGCCGTGGATGTGGGCGATAGAGTGGGAAAAGGTGCTCTCATTGCTAAGATTGAGAAGGATAAGCTTCTCCTGCAGGAAAAGAGGCTGAAGGCTTCCCTGGAATCAGCGGAAGTAAATCTTTCCAACCTTAAGAAGGAGTATGAACGGGTAAAGAATCTTTTCCGGAAAAAGGCAGTCTCACAGCAGAAAATGGATAATGTAAGCACTGCCTACAAGAGTGCCCGGGCCAAGGTGGAAGAGCTGAAGGTTGCTCTTTCCTTGGCTAAAATCCAGCTTGCTGATTCCACTGTTACGGCTCCTATTGCGGGTGTTATTGCCCGGAAGTTTGTAGAAGAAGGTGATATGGTTACTGCCACTATCCAGCTCAGGGGAACTCCCCTGGTTACCATAGTAGATATGGATACAGTCAAGGGCACGCTCAGTGTGAACGAGAAGGATATAACCAGGTTGAGAATAGGAGAAAGGGTTGAAGTCAATGTGGATGCCTATCCCGGGAAAGTTTTTCAGGGCAGTGTGTCCAGGATTGCACCTACTTTTGACCCCCTTTCCCGCACTGCTTTGGTAGAGATAAAAGTGCCCAATCCTGAACATTACCTTAAACCCGGCATGTTCGCCCGCATAAAGGTGATAATCCAGGAACATGATAATGCCTTAAAAATAAGAAGAGAAGCAGTTGTAAAGGGGAATAACGTATTTGTGGTTAAAGAAGGGAGAGCGTCTCTTCGCAATATCGTACAGGGGATACGGGAGGGGAATTGGGTAGAGGTGCTTGCCGGGGTAGCGGCAGGGGAAGAGGTGGTCATCAGGGGACAAAAATTTCTCAAGGATGGCATGAGAGTAAAGGTAGTAGAATAATGAACCTGCCGCGGTTTGGAGTAAGAAGACCGGTAAGCACCCTGATGCTCTTTCTGGGTATTTTTCTCATAGGGGTGGTCTCTTACTTTCATCTTCCCCTGGACATGATGCCTGAAATAACCCTGCCCTCCATATCTGTAATCACTACTTATCCGGGTGCTTCTCCGGAAGATGTGGAAGAGAGGGTAAGCAAAATCATAGAAAATGCTGTCAGTACTGTGCCAAACATAGAAAAGGTCAGTTCCCTTTCTCAGGAGTCGCTCTCCGTAGTACGATTGAAATTTGCCTGGGGTACTAACCTGGGTGATGCGGCAAATGATATAAGGGATAAGCTTGACTTTGTCAGAAAGGAATTACCCGATGGTGCGGAAGAGCCCGTTGTCTTCAAATTTGATATTTCCGAGATGCCCATACTCATGGTTACCGCCCGGGCAGAGGAAAACTATTCCCGGCTTTACAAGCTGGTGGATAAAAAAGTGGTTGAACCTCTGGAAAGGGTCCCCGGGGTAGGAACCGTATGGATTCAGGGTGGATTGAAAAGGGAAATCAAGGTCTGGGTAGATAAAGATAAATTAACAGCTTATAATCTCACTGTCGAAGATGTGGCTGATTCCCTGCAAAGGGAAAATGTTACCCTGCCAGCCGGCAATCTGAAAACCGGGCTTAATGACTACATTATCAGGATACCGGGTGAATTTAAGAAAGTAAAAGATATCAACAATATCGTAGTGAGCATAAGGAACGGTAACCCGGTATATTTAAAAGATATTGCCCGGGTGGAAGATGCCTACAAGGAACAGTCCCGCAGAATCCATGTAGAAGGAAAGAAAGGTCTGGTGGTAATAGTCCAGAAACAATCCGGGGCTAATACCGTGGCAGTAAGCCAGAAAGTGCGTGCCAAGCTAAGAGAAATCAGCAAGGATTTACCTCCCGAGGTTAAAATCGGTGTAATGAGGGATACTGCGCAGTTTATTATAGCCTCCCTTCGCAACCTTGCCACTACCCTTTTCTGGGGTAGTATCCTGGTCTCCATAATCGTGATTCTTTTCCTGGGTAATGTGCGGGGAAGTTTCATCATTCTTATCACGCTTCCCTTTTCCCTGATCTTTTCCTTTATATTCCTCTATCTTAATAATTACACTCTCAACTGGATTTCGCTCTCCAGCCTGGTGATTGCGCTGGGCATGGTGGTAGATGGGGCAATAGTGGTGCTGGAAAGCATTTACCGAAAAAGGGAGAGCGGAGGGGAAGTGAAAGAAGCAGCAGAAGCAGGGGCAGGGGAGGTGGGAATGGCGGTGATGGCTTCATATTTCACTACCATAGCTATCTTTATTCCCCTTATCTTTTCCAGGGGGATAGTGGGCATAATGTTTCGCCAGATGGCCTGGGTGATCATCGTGGTCCTGGTAGGCTCTCTTTTAGTGGCCCTTACGCTTTCTCCCATGCTGGCCTCCCGCATACTTCCCCGGGTTCCCTCCCGCAGGCCGTGGGTAAAAAGGATGGAGAATAGGTATGAGAGAATACTCAATCTATCTCTCTCTTTTCCTGGCAGGACACTCACGGTTATCTTCTTCTTTCTCCTGGCAAGCTTTACCCTCTTCCCCTTTATTAAAAAAGAGTTTTTTCCCCGTGTAGACCAGGGCTGGGTTCAGGCCTTTGTAAGGCTGCCGGTAGGAACGAGAGTGGAGGAGACAGAGAAAGTGATGCAGGAAATCGAAAAAATCGCTGCCCGGGAAGTCCCGGAAAGAGAAAACATGTTCGCGCGTATGGGGCAATCCGACGAGGGTTTCCACAGTGCTATGGGCTGGGAGGAAGGTTCCAATATTGGCATGCTAATCCTGGACCTTGTTCCCAAGAAGGAGAGGAAGCGTTCCAGCCAGGAAGTGGCAAATGCATTGCGAAAAAAGTTCTCACAGGTTCCCGGCATAGAGGAAATGACCTTTGAGACAGCAGACCCCCTGGAAACGCTTATCCTGGGAGGAGAGAAGCCAGTTACCGTGAAAATATTCGGTTATAACCTGGAAAAAACCTACCTGGCAGCAGAAAAGGTGAAGCAGATGCTGAAAAGTATCGGGGGAGTTACTGACGTAGATGTATCCCGTAAAAAAGGCAAACCGGAAATATGGATAGTGGTGGACAAAGAAAAGGCTGCTTTTTCAGGAAGTAGCACTGCCAGCATAGCCACCCAGATAAGAAACCTGTTCCATGGCAAAAAATCGACCAAATTCCGTGAAGGAGGAGACGAATACGATATACTCATTCGCATGCGGGAAGAAGACAGGAAAAGCTTGAAAGATTTAATGGAATCACCCATACATCTTCTCAGCGGTAAGACCGTTCCCTTGAAAAACTTAGCCCGCATAGAAATACGTTCCGGCCCTTCCAGCATTGAAAGAGAATCGCGGGAAAGAGTAATAAAAGTGGGAGGATATCTATTCAAAAGAAAGCTGAGCGATGTCCTTGCTGACCTGAAAGTTCAGCTGCATAATTTTACCCCTCCCCCGGGGGTTACGGTAAAGATATCCGGAGCCGTGGAAGAACAGTCAAAGGCCTTTCGCACCCTTTTCTTCTCCCTTATCCTGGGGATGATACTGGTTTACATGGTTATGGCCTCCCAGTTTGAATCTTTCCTGCATCCCTTAATAATAATGTTCTCAGTGCCATTTGCCCTTACCGGCGTGCTCTGGATGCTGTTTCTCACCGGGCAGACTTTTAATGTAGACTCTCTCCTGGGAACGGTGATTCTTATAGGTATAGTGGTTAACAATGGCATAATCCTGGTTGATTACACCAATAGACTGTTGAGAGGCGGAACGGAGCTTAAGGAGGCTGTCCTGAAAGCAGGTCTGCGAAGAGTAAGGCCTGTGCTCATGACCAGCTTAACCACGATATTCGGACTTCTGCCCCTGGCTTTAATGCGGGGAGAAGGTTCGGAAGAATGGAATTCCCTGGGACTGGCAGCCATAGGAGGCCTTTCCCTTTCTACCCTGGTAACCCTGATACTTATTCCCACCCTCTACTACCTGGCAGAGCGAAGAATCCAGAGATTGCATAACAAGTAGCGAGTAGCGGGTAGTTTTAGACTTTAGACCATAGACCTTAGACTGTAGACCGGGAGATAGTAAGCAGTAAATAGTAAACAGTGAATGGTAGGTTAGTATCTTGGTAATCCTGGTATCTCGGTTTCCTGGTTTCCCGGGAGCAAGTCTCATGGTTTCCTCAAGACTGCCTTAGATTTTGGGGTTTTAAAAAGGCGGGTAATAGGCGCCCCGACATACGTCGGGACCGATGGACATCGGGGATAACTCGCAACTCACAACTCTTAGACTATAGACCGGAAAAATAGTGAATGGTAACAAGTAATGAGGAAAGATAGTAAATAGTAAGTTGGCCCCCCATATCATGTGTCTTTCCCGTCTAATGTCTAAAGTCTGATGTCTATAGTCTAACATGGGGGAATAGGCGCCCCGGCATGCGCCGGGACAGGGAACTGGCAACTAATAACTCACAACTCACAACCCTTCCCGTATATCCAGGCAGGAGCATACTAAAGCTTTGACAGGAAAGAAGGCAG
>JALUVB010000019.1 GCA_027021085.1 bacterium | reverse complement strand
GCATGTGAGAAACGGGGATTGGGGCTTTTTCTTTACTACTCGCATGGCCGGGACTGGAGACATCCGCATGCGCCGAATAACGATGAGTGGGGCGGTAGTGCCCGACCCGAGTACGACCCGCCAGAGCCATCCTATGCTACGGGAGATGCTCACAATCTCCAGGTTTACCTGGATTTCATGAGTGCCCAGATTACAGAACTATTGACCAATTACGGTCCCATTGCCGGTATCTGGCTTGATGGGATTGCGGTTCCTTTGTCGGGCGATTTTACAAAATTTAAATGCCAAGAACTCTACGACCTGATTCATAGTCTTCAACCCCAGGTTCTGGTATCCTACAAGCAAGGACTGCTCGGCACGGAAGATTTTCTTGCCCCGGAGCATAAACCGGTGGGAAACAGTGGTAAACCGGTCGAGATTTGCACCACCATGTGTCCGGGCTCCTGGGGTTATTACAAGGATGGTGCGGGAAAGCATAAAACCGTTGAGGAGGTCTGGGAGACTCTATGTAAAGCTTGCCAGGCAGGCTGCAACCTTCTACTCAATACAGGTCCTTTGCCGGATGGTTCTCTTGACCCGGAAGATGAAATTGTTCTCCGCCAAGTAGGAAAGCGCCTGCGGAAAGAAGGCTTCCCGGGAATATTGCCTTAGTTAAGCCTCATTAAATTAACCCAGAGGAGTAAAATAGCTAATCAGGAGGGAAAAGGAGATGGCCGGGAAAATTTAAGAGAGGGTATGTTTCTGAACAAATTGTTGAAGCAGTAGATTTAGCCCCTACTCTCATTTCCCTGGCCGGATTGCCTCCTCTGGCCACCTGTGACGGTAAAGATTTAACCCCGTTGCTTTATGGAGAGAAAAAAGCTGTACATACGATCGGCGTAACCGAATGCCCTTTCAGCAAAAGCATAAGAAAAGGAAAATGGAGGATGGTTCACTATCCGCCGGAGATGTTCGGAAAGGAATTTGGCGAACTTTACAATCTGGAAGAAGATCCCTGGGAGATGAGAAACCTGTTTTTTGAAAGAGAATATCAACCTCTTATCAATGAGTTGAGAAAAGAACTTTTAAACCGGTTGCTTACCACCACCCGACCAAACACTATCTGTCCTTCACCAGCAGGAGGAGACCCGATTACCCGGGAAAAGAACTACCCTTACGAGGCCGATGGCAAGATATCCCTGAAGCTAATCAAGAAAATGATAGAAGAGGGCAATAAAAATTATTTATAGATGGCATTTATGGAGGTGAGGGCTATATCATGGGGTATTCAATGAATATTAGCCGGGATAAGCTGACCTTTCTAAAAAATCTGACCAGAGATGTGGTGCAGGAAGCGCGCATACTGCCTGATGAGAAATTACCTTTCATCACTCACTCCCCGGCGAGAAAAAATACTACCGGAGTAACCTTAATCCGTCCGGGTGGAAGGAATTGTTATCCTGCTTTCTGGATAAGGGACTTTGCCATGTCCTTAGAGAGCGGATTTATAACCCTTGATGAACTGAAGGGAATGCTCATTTTAACGGCAAAATGCCAGAATGGAGAAAAGCCTCGCTATTTAGAGACCGGGGCAGTAATTCCTCCCTTTGCTGTCCCGGACCATATCCTTCTTAACGGAGAACCTGTCTTCTTCCCCGGAACCTGGTCCTCCGGACCTGATCAGGGTGGGGAGGAGTGGGGTTTCCAGCCGCCCTTTGACGATAATTACTATTTTATTGAGATGGCTTCCCATTACCTCAAGATGACCGGTGACCTGACTATCTTTTACCGGGAAATAAACGGTTTTACTCTCCTGGAACGGTTCGAGAGAGCTTTTTCCGTTCCTCCCTGCGAAGAGAATACGGGAATAGTGGTAACCAGCGAGAAAGATAGAGGAATAAATTTTGGCTTCTTTGATACAGTGTATCAGACCGGGCATCTTCTCTTCGCCTCGCTGTTGAGATTTAAAGCGGCTCTTGAGCTGGCTCTTATTTGTGAAGAGCTACAGGAACCCGGGATCTACCGCAAGGAAGCAGAAAAAATCAAGCAAAACATTCCTAAAATATTTGCTACCTCCTCAGGCTGGTTAAATGCCACCACCGGGATATGTAAACAGCATGATGTATGGGGAACCGCCTATGCCATGTACATAGGTGTTCTGGAAGGAGAGATTAAAGAAAAAGCCCTTTATGCTATTCGTGATGCCTATCGGGCGGGAACTCTTTCCTGCCGGGGTAATATACGGCATATTCTCAGCACGGAAAACTTTAGCGAAACTTCTGCCTGGGAAAAAGCCCTGGCGAAAATAAACACTTACCAGAATGGAGCCTACTGGGGAACGGCCTCTGGCTGGGTATTTTATGCCCTGGCCCGGGTGGATGGAGAATCATTTGCCCGGATAGTTAACGAATACATAGACGAATTGATAGAAGGGGATTACCGGAAAGGTGAAGGCTACGGTTCTCCCTGGGAGTGTTTCCATCCTGAGGGGAATTATCCCCAGAATCCTGTTTATATGACCAGCGTTACCCTTCCTCTCTCCGCTTTAAAAAAACTGGGATTGTGATATATTAAGGGTTATTTGATAGTTGAAGAGTTTGTATGAAGAAAAATACTCTCGGGAAGCAGGTGCGCCCAAATATTCTTCTTATTATTACAGACCAACAACGCCACGATTGCATCGGTTATGCAGGGGATGGAGTTTTGCAGACTCCTCATCTGGATAAACTGGCAAAGAGAGGGGTTGTTTTTACGAATTGTTACACCTCCTGGCCTATATGCACTCCTGCCCGCGCCACGCTTCTCTCCGGCCGGTACGCACACAAAATTCCGGGTGTTAGTCTGACCAACAACAAGTCTTTGCCTCCGGAACATTTTTCCTTGCCCCGCTTCCTACAGGACAATGGCTATGATACCGCCCTTATCGGGAAGATGCATCTCAAACCCATTCATGCAGATATCGGTTTCCGGAAAATGGAAACGGCTGAGCATGACCCTACCCAGGAGGGATGTTTCGTGGAAGACGAATACCATGCCTATCTGGAAAAGGAGGGCATTGATGACTGGCAGGAAAAATTTCAGTATCCCAGTGAGTATCCTAAAGCACCGGAAGAGTACAAGAAAAACCTTCAGGCAGTAGCTTTTCCCTACCCGGAGAAGTATCATTCCACTTCCTGGATAGCGGAGAGGGCTATCCGGTATCTTAATAACAGAAACAACCTGGAACCATTTTTTCTCTGCGTATCGTTCTTGAAGCCGCATCACCCCTTCAACCCCCTTCCCCGCTTTCTTGAGATGTACGAGGCAAAGAAGATTCCTCTTCCTGACCGGAGGATAGGAAAACTGACTCCGGGGCTGGAAGAAGATTTTTCCCGGCGGATAGCCCATGGCGTTTATGACCTCACAAATTTTGATGCTGACCTCTGCCGAAAGATAATTGCCCATTACTATGCTACCATCACCCATATTGATGAAGCTGTAGGCAGAATACTTGAGCATATCAATCTTAGTGAAACCCTCATTGTCTTTACCTCGGACCATGGAGACTACCTGGGACGGAGGAATAGAATCTTTAAAAATCCCAACCTCCCCCTGGATGACCTCTCGCGCATTCCTCTGTTTCTCTCGGGAGCGGGTATCCCTGCAGGGAGAGTGCACCAGGACCCCGTGGAGATAGGAGATATTGTGCCCACGCTTCTCTCCCTCTCTGGGTTGAAAATACCGGGGGGAATTAATGTGAATGGCTATAATCTGACTTCCTGTTTCAACCATTCCTATTGCCCTGTCCCGCGGGTGGTTTTTTCCCGCACACGGGACTGGGCAATGGTAAGGCAGGGACCCTGGAAATACATGGAAAGTGAAGCAGGAGAGCGGATGTTATTCAACCTTGCTGTTGACCCTCTGGAGAAAAGAAATCTTTTGAGGGAAGAGCAGGATTTCTCAGAGATTATTTCCAGCTTGAGACCCCAATTATTAAGGCTAAGAAGTAGCGAGGGAAGATAGTAAACAGTAAATAGTGAACAGTGAATAGTAAGCAGTGAATGGTGAATGATGGGTTAGTATCTTGGTAATCCTGGTTTCCGGCTTGCCTGTCATGCCCGCCTGTCCCGACGCATGTCGGGATCGGGATTGGCAGGGCATTTTCTGGACAGTCGACCTCAAAAGTAGCCCATGGTGTTAGTAATTAAATTAGATTTGTAGCAAAATATTACTACCATGAAAAGCAAAAAAATCTGCCTGAACGGCGAATGGGATTTCCGGCCCGTTTTTTCTGAGAAAGCCTCGGCAGAATCTACCCCTGCCCTGCCTGAGGGAGAAGAATGGGCAAAAATCAGGGTCCCCAGTCCCTGGAAAGACACCTTCGGTTATTCAGATTGGCATCCGTTTGACAACTTTGATTATCCCCGGGAGTGGTCAACTGCCGATACTGCCTGGTATCGCCGGGAATTTAAAGCTCCTGCTACCTGTGAGGGGCAGCAAATCAGCCTGCTTTTTATGGCAGTTTTGCCCGCTTGCGAGATTTTCTGCAACGGGAAAAAGGTGGGCGAAAACAGGGATGGTTTTTTACCTTTCCAGGTAAATATCACAAAATATGTGTGCTTTAATCAGCCTAACGAACTCTTGGTTAAGGTTCTGCCTCCTCCGAAAGGAAGTGATGGGAAATACCTCGTTCCTCCCGGCTCCTGGTTTGCTTCTGGTTCCCCTCACCTGCTTCCCCAGGCAGGCATCTGGCAGGATGTATTTCTTCTTACCCATCCTGCTTGTTATATAGATGATGTTTTTGTTATTACCTCCACGCGCAAGAAGAAAATTGAGGTTCAAATCGCCTTAATCAACCGGGATAAAGTCCCCCATACACTTACTGTTTCCAATGTAATTGAAGATGGGGGGAGGATGGTTAGGGAACTCTCCCCCGGAGAAGTTACCCTCTTTCCCGATACAACGCAAACTTTTACTGTCAGGGAATCCTGGGTTGCCCCCGAGTTATGGTCTCCGGATTCACCCCGTCTGTATTTCCTGCATACAACCATCTCTGAAAACGGGAAACCCCTCCATACAAAGAAGACCCGCTTTGGCTTCCGGGAATTCTGGATAGAAGCGCATACTTTCCGCCTGAACGGAGTGCGCATCAACCTGCGGGGAGACGCCTGGCATTACCAGGGTACGGTTTACCAGAGTCCGGAGTATGCCCGGGCCTGGTTCCGCATGTGCAAAGAAACCGGGATTAACAGCGTGCGCTTGCATGCCATGCCTTATCCTCCATTTTTCCTGGATATAGCGGATGAGGAAGGGATATTAATCACTGCAGAAACCGCTATTTACGGCTCAAGCCAGCGGGCATGTTCCACTGACCACCGCTTCTGGCAGAATGCAGTGGAGCATGCCCTCAGAATGGTGCGGCGTGACCGCAATCATCCCTCGGTAGTAATCTGGAGCGCCTGTAATGAAATGAGATGGTCGGACCCGGATACCCGCCTGTGCCGGAAAGAATTGCCCCGGATTGCTCAGGCTATGAAGAGATTGGACCCCACCCGTCCGGTGCTCTTTGACGGAGACTCCCAGATACTGGAGCGGGATAAAACCGAGATTGACAGCCTTCATTACGGCCCCGAGGTAAGCGGAGAAAATTGGGATAAGAAAAAACCCTTGATTGTGGGAGAATTTGGCAAATGGCATTATGTGAGCCCCTACGAGAACACCTTGTTAGGCGGGGATAGGGTTTACATAGATTTTGACTACTGCCAGAAGATAATGGGTAAAGAAGCGCGCCTCCAGATTGAGCAGGCCCGGGCTAACGAGGTAAGCGGGCTCTCTCCTTTCAATACCATCAACTATATGCACCACACCTTACCCTTTAAGGATATAATGTTAAACCGGGATGACCTTACTACTCCCGGAATCAAACCCAAAAAGATAATTCGATTCTCTACCCCTCTGAATTTGGGCTATGACCCGGAGTTACCGGTGAGAATCCCCAATGCAGCTTACGAAGAAATCAGGCATGCTTTTCAGCCTGTAGCCGTATTTGTGCGGGAAATGGACCACCTTTTCTGGGAAAATGGGGTGGTTGAAAGAAATCTCAGCATTTTAAATGATAGTTTGCAAGGCCTGGATTTATCTTTAGAGTGGCAGGCTTCTATGGGAGGAAGAGTGGTTGAATCTGATGCAGTAAGCGTGCATTCACCGGCGGGCACCCCGCGGGAAATATCCATCCTTCTCCACATCCCCCCCACAGAGGAGATTGTTCCCTTAAAACTTAATCTCTGCCTGAAAAGGGATGGTGTCCCTTTATTTGAAGATACTAAGGTGTATAAAATCTTTCCTCGCAGCTTGCGCACTGAACCCTGCAAAACCGGAACTGAGAGGATTGCCTTCTATGGAAAGCCGGGAACCAGGGCAATACTTGATAGCTTAGGAGTAAACCCTGTTAATATTGCAGACCTCGGTAGCATAAGCTATCCCCGCTATGAGTTGCTAATCGTGGGAGAGCGCACCCTGACAAATGATGAAAATCTTTCTCTCTACCCCAACATAGAAGAGTTCGTGGAAAAAGGGGGGAGGGTGCTGGTTTTAGAACAGGAAACATCGCCTCTGCCGGGTATATTAAAACTCTCCTCCCTGGAGCTTGAGGCAGTCCATCCCCGGGCAACATCTCATCCAGTGCTGAAAAATATTGAGGCAGGGGATTTATCCTTCTGGGGAAGCGATTACCTGGGCAAGACCAGTTCCAATGCCCTGGTGGCTAAAAAGATGTTTGTCAAACCGGATACGGGCAATTTCCGGATAGTAGTAGAGGGAGGAAAAGGCGATTTTGGAAAAGGTGGGCTGGACTGGACAGCAATATTAGAGATGCCCCGGGGTAAAGGGTTTTTCCTTCTCAGCCAGATGGAATTGATAGAAAAATTTGACTCTGCTCCGCCGGCAGTTGGACTGCTCCGGAACTTAATTAACTATGCCTCGCAGCCTTCATCCTTTCACTTCTCAACCCCGGGGTTTATCTGTGGAAAGAGAAGTAAATTTGCTCCCTTTTTCCGGACCATAGGGCTTGATTATGAAAGGATAAAGAGTAAAATTTCTGCGGATGATACTAAGGATAAAGATTTGCTTATTATTGATGGGGAAGCACCCCTGAGCGATTCAGCAGAGGTGATACGGGAGTTTGTCCACAGAGGAGGTAGGGCGCTCCTCCTGAACCTTACCCCTGCATCTGTGGAGAAGGTGCAGAAACTGCTCCCCCTCCCCATAGAAGTGGAGCCAGCAGGAGATATATATCAATTGAAAAAAGGGGAAGAAGACATACTTCTTTCCGGAATTTCCTGCGATGACCTCTGCTGGATTGAAAGAAGGCATTATGCGGGGAAAGATAAGAAGAATTTTCTTATCATGAAGTATTCCGTAAAGGGTAAGGGGAGTATTCTCCTGGAGACAGTGCCCCGTGCTCCCTGGAAGATTCTTTTTGTGGACGGTCTCTGCCACGAACCGGTCAAAATGGGGGCGGTGGAACAGGCACTCAGAAACCCTGAGCCAGCTCGGACAGCCATGATGAAGATACCCTATGGGGAGGGATATTTCCTGGTTTCCCAGGTGCTGCCCTCGGAAGAAGCCAATTATAAAGCTAAAAGATTCTATAGCCTGCTTTGCACCAATCTGGGGGCGCTGCTTAAAAGGGAAGTAATCCCCGGAAAAACCGGGGAGAAGATAGAATCCTATCCCCCGGATGAGGAGGGCTATCTTTACCACTGGCTGGTGAGTGACTATCTTACAGAAGATGTCTCTCAATGGAAACCTTACCATTCTTCCGTTAAAAACATTGACTGGAATAGGCTTTTCAGAACTAAAAAGGTAGCCTATGCCAAACTTTATGTCTTCTCTCCTGTTGACCGGGGTGAAGCCATGTTAAAATCCGGAGAATTACCCAATCCTGAGGTCCAGACAAACATACTTATAGGAGGTTATGGAGAGGTCAAGATACGGGTGAACGGAAGGGAGGTAGATGGAAAAATGCTGAGGGGCAGGGAGATAAAAATTGTGGACATCTCTTTGCGAAAAGGCTGGAATACCCTGTTGATAGAATCCAGGAAATGCGGGAAAGAGTGGAACTTCTCCCTGCGATTTCAAAAAAGGGATGGGTCCCGGGAAAAAGACCTGGAGTATAGTATTAAATATTTTCAAGGAGGCAAATAATGATGCATGCCTATCCTCTAGGTAGTAGATATAGTTCTTCCCAACTACCTGCATAAACAGGTAGCTATTGAGGCCTTGAATCATGGGAAGCATGTATTGTTAGAGAAACCCATGGCCATAACTGTGGAGGAATGCAATGCTATCTTAAAAACAGTTAAGAAAACCAGGGGAATATTGCATATAGGTTTTGAAATGCGTATATCTCCGGTTTGGAAGAAGGTAAAAGAAATGATTGAGAAAGGCAGCATTGGCAAACCAGTTTACGGGATAATAGAACTGTGGAGAGGCCCTTATCGTTCCGGCTCCAATGGCTGGAGATACGATGCAAAACGGGTGGGGAGCTGGATTTTAGAGGAGCCGGTGCATTTTTTAGACCTGGCGTGTTGGTATATGGAGGAAGTTGGGGAGCCTATTTCTGTTTACGCTCGCGCAAATAGTAAAGGTGGGAATTGCCCCGGGCTGACGGAGAATATGAGTTTTATTATTAACTTCCCTGAGGATGCTTATGTGGTAGTCAACCAGACACTATCGGCATACGAACACCATCAGAGCGTAAAGATAGTAGGCACAAAAGGAGCATTATACGCCAGATGGGATGGCCCGGTAGATGAAGCTGCTAATCCTACCTTTCAATTGGAATATTACAACGGCAAGAAAGTACGCAGGGTTCCCATAAAGAAGATGGCCGGAGAATTATACGAAATAGAAATGGAGATAAGAGCCATGGTGGAGGCAGTGCAAAAAAGAGGGGCGACATGTCTGGCTACGCCGGAGGAGGGTAAAAGAGCAGTTGCTTTGTGTATAGCCGGGGAAAAGTCTGTAGTGTCTAACCGGGTTATAAAATTATAACCATCCCGGGTAATATTGGCAGGGAGACAGCTAAAAATATTATCGGGAAGAAATTAACGGGGGGAAGAAATGGAGAAAAATATTCCGGTTCTGTTGCAAGCTGATGTCATAGTGGTGGGGGGTGGGCCGGCAGGAATATGTGCGGCTATCATGGCTGCCAGGGGGGGAGCGAAAGTTGCCTTGATTGAGCGCTGGCCCATACTGGGAGGGCAGTCTACTATGGCGCGCGTATGTATGTGGCATACTTCTGACCGCAAAAAAGAGGTAATCCTGGGACTTACCCGGGAATTTGTGGATCGACTCAAGGTTTACGATGGGGTACAGCAACTGCCTGATTTTCCCCGCCGGCATGAAACGTACTTGTTCAGCAACGAGTGGATAAATATTGTTTATGACGAGATGGTAAGAGAGTGTGGCATCAGGGTTTTGTGTTATACCCCATGCGTGGGTGTTTTGAAGTCAGGACGTAAGGTTGACTCGATAGTAGTGGGCAGCAAAATGGGGTTGCGCCAGGTGCAGGGGAAAATTTTTATAGATGCTACCGGAGACGGGGACGTGGGATTCTTTTCTGGATGTGAAACCGTGGTAGGCCGGGAACGCGATGGGAAAGTACAGGGAATGACCGTGGTTGCTGGCTTCTCAGGGCTGGACAAATCACGTCGCAAAGAAATTGAAGAAGCGCATGGCCCCATGTTCAAGTTGATGGATGAACTTTGCCAGCAGGGGAAACTCCCTTCTCACGGGCCGCATTGGTTCGGCGGTAATTTTATCTGGAGATGGCCGGGAACGCTCATTGCATGTATTAATGGAAACCCCCTGGATGAAGAAGACCTCACTCGGGCTGCGATGGATGCTCGTGCCAAGCTGCCGAAATTTCTGGAATTTTTCCGGGAGTACTGGCCAGGATGTGAAAAGCTTGAGCTGGCCTGGACAGCGCCCTCTATCGGCATACGGGAATCGCGCCGGGTGCGGGGACTATATACCTTTACGGCTGAGGATATATATAAACAGCGTAGTTTCCCCGATGCCATCGGACATGGCTTCTGGATGGTGGATATTCATGACCCGGAAGGCTCCGGACGAACCACCTGGATGGATAAAAGCACTCATCTTGCACCCGGAACAACCTACCAGATTCCTTACCGCATACTTGTTGCCCGGGATATGGACAATCTTCTCATAGCGGGACGGTGTGCCTCTGCCACCCACGAGGGTATGGCTGGATTGCGGGTGCAGTCTCACTGCCATGTGATGGGGCAGGCAGCAGGTGCAGCCGCAGTATTGAGTCTTGAAGACAATGTTGTGCTGGCCAACATTGATACTGCTAAACTTCAGAGACGATTGATAGATAATGGGGTATTTATTGATGAAGAGAGAGTTAAAAATGCCCGTCACTCGTAAAGGACTGGTAAGCCAGAACTGTATGGAGATGGACCGGTAAGGAGTTAAAAAATGAGAAGAAGTGAGCTAATCAGAGAAAAACAAAAGTTTTTCAGGGACATTTTCAATCTTAACATTCCTTCCCCAAGATATGCTCTTCGCGTGGAGCCTCCCACGGTAGGTGATGTTAAACTCATAAGTTCCGACGATATTGAGGCCCGGGCGCAGATGGGGAAAAAGATGCTGGAGTACGATATCAAGTGCCTGGAGGAAATCGGTGATGACCGGGTGCCTACGTTGCGGGCATGGAGCGGAACCGAGATTTTTGCTGCTGCTTTTGGCTGTCCGGTTCATGTTGCGCCGGATGGCATGCCTTTTGCCCTTCCCCTGGTGGAGACAGCGGAGGAGGCTGATAAGTTGAAGAAACCCGATATGTCAGTTAAGCCTCTATCTGATATATTCAAAATCTGTGACCGGATGGTTGAGTTGTGCAGTGAGGAGTACCCGGTGCGTGTATGTGATATACAGAGCCCCTTTGATATAGCCTCCTTAATCTGGAAGAAAGAGAACTTTTTTGTAGCCTTAGTTGATGCACCGGATGCTGTGCATACTCTACTTCGGAAAACAACGGATACTCTTATGGAATTTTTAGACACTTTCAAATCCCGCTACAAAAATGTTTGCCTGGATCACTTCGCTCAGATATGGTTGCCACCAAAATTGGGTATTAAAGTATCTGAAGACGAAGTGGGGAGCCTGTCGGAAGAAATGTACTATGAATTCTGTTATCCCTACCTGGAGCAGTTGAGCAAGAGATTCGGTGGAATATCACTCCACTGCTGCGCGCGGGCAGAGCATCAATGGGATGGGTTTCTCAAGCTTCCCGGATTAAGGTATTTGAACTTCGTGCATCCTACGGTGTCCCTGGAAAAAGCCATCAAGAAATTTTCCGGGAGAGCACTGCTTGCCCCCACTGGAATGAACGGACATAAGTACCCGCAAGACTATGTGCGCGAATGCCTTAAATATTTTACTCCCGATACACGGTTTGCTTTTATTATCAATGCAGAATCACTGGAATCCGCAAAAAGACTGCATGATGAGTTGGATGAATGGGGAAGGCCCTCAGCGATTCGGAGTGGGAAATGCTGAAGGAAAAAGCCTCCCAATATCACCGGGAAGGCAGATTCGTAACCTTCCAGGCATATGAATGGACTTCAAATACCCACGGGCATCGTAATGTTTACTACCTGGAAGATGCCCCCCTATATGGTGCTGTTCTGACCCCGGGAGTGATACACCGGAAAAGTTATGGGATAGGCTGAAAGGTAAGAAAGCAATGGTTATTCTCCATCATCCTTCCGGGTTGAGGTTCTGTATTGCCAATGGATGTGCGGTGCTGGATTGGTCAGTGCGCAATGATGAACTTCAGCGTTTTGTGGAAATATTCTCCGTGCATGGCAACTCCGAGTACTTTGGCCATTCCCAAAACTTCATGCTTATGTATCACGCAGGTCATTTCGTCCAGGATGCTCTCAGGATGGGGCACAGGCTGGGGATAATGTATTCCAGCGACTCTCATAACGGTCATCCGGGATTATCCGGTCTCTATGATTACCACAGTTATGAGCCGGAGAGTGGAATGGTGGACAAGAATTCCTGCCGGGGGTGCCTGGTGGGAGTGTATAGTAAAGAGCTGACCAGGGAAGCTATCTGGGATGCTCTCCACAACAGAAGATGTTATGCCACTACCGGTAAAAGGATTATCCTTGATTTCCGGATGGATGGTCATCTGATGGGAGAAGAGTATACTGCTCGCTCGGAAAGGGAGATTTTTGTCAAAGTGATTGGCACTGCTCCTATTGCAGTAATAGAGATTTTGCAGGATAATCAGGTAATTTTTACCCGTAAAGGAAAGAAGGAGATAGAAGAATTTACCTGGTATGACAGGAAGCCTTTAAACTGTAAAGTCTCCTATTATTATTATGTACGGGTGACCCAGAAAGATGGCGAAATGGCCTGGGCTTCGCCCATATGGGTCAGCCGGTAGTATTTACTGGTATGGAAAGGAGAGGAGATTATGAATGTAATCCTGATTGTTTTTGATTCTTTAAGGAAAGATTGTGTTGGCGCATATGGTTCATCCCCCTTCTGGGGAAAGGTGCATACTCCGCATCTTGATGCCTTTGCAGAAAAATCCTTGCTAATGACGAGGGCATATCCTGAATCACTTCCCACTCTTCCTACCCGGCGTGCCCTGTATACTGGCAAGAGGGTGTATCCCTTCCACAATGCTGATTTTCGCCTTAAAGGTGACTTTGTGGGGGCTCCGGGTTGGGGCCCCATTCCCGAGGAACAGCCGACACTGGCTGAATTACTTTCTGAACACGGCTACCGCACAGCTCTTATCGCGGATGTCTATCATATGTTCAAGCCTTCCAAGAATTACTGGCGGGGCTTTGACCAGTGGATGTTTCTGCGCGGTCAGGAGAAAGACCCCTATCGTTCGGGACCTAAACTAACCCAGGCTGAAATTGATTACTGGTTGCCGCGGGAAATGCAGAACGAATTTACCATTTCTTTCATCCAGCAGTGTATTATGAATATACACGACCGAACAAAAGAGGAAGATTACTTTGCCGCACGTGTTTTCAAGGAATCGGCAATATGGCTGGAACAGAACCAGGATGCAGACAACTTTTTCCTGACTATAGAATCCTTCGACCCCCATGAACCGTGGTTGGTACCTGCCCATTACCGCAAGATGTACATGAAGGAAGAAACTCCCGAGCAGGTGAAGTCAGGGTATGGGGATACTTCAAAGATGCCTCCCGAGCTCCTTGCCCGGACCCAGGCAAACTATAGCGGTCTGGTTACCTTCTGCGACCGCTGGTTCGGATACTTCATGGAGAGTATGCGGGTACTGGGCTTACTGGAAAACACCATGGTTATAGTTACTGCTGACCACGGGCACTCTATCGGCGATAACAACTACATAGGCAAGCGAGGTTATCCTTCAGCTCCCGAAGTCTACGATGTCCCCTTGATGGTATACCATCCGGAAGGGAAAGGCGCGGGGAAGAAGAGTAATATGTTTATTCAGCATACAGATATTACCGCCACTATACTTGATACTGCCGGAGTTACCCCTTCTGTATCCGTAGACGGCAGGCCATTCTTCCAGGATGCTGTGGAAGGGAAAGAGGGATGGCGGGACCATGTAACCGTGGGCTGGGGGTCTGCTACCACGGTTATCACCGAGAGGTGGTGGTTTAACTGCAAAGTGGACGGAACCGGGTGTCTGCTTTTCGATTTGCAAGCCCAGGAACCTTTTGCAGAAAATGTTGCAGATAAAAATCCTGAGGTGGTAAACGAACTGTTTGCTCTGGCCCTGAAAGATGCCGGCGGTGCTTACCCGGATTGGCTCATAGAACTTGCCCGGAGCCAGCAGGATGCTCCCGGCTGCAGTGACCTGGCAGCGAGGGTATGAGAAGAAGTTATGTCTGGAGAGAATAAAAAAGGCAAGGGTAAAAAGGTTATCCACCTCATAGCCAATGCCCATCTTGACCCGGTCTGGCTGTGGGATTTGCCGGAAGGACTGGGAGAAGCCGTTGCCACCTGCCGCATGGCAGTAGAACTCCTGGAAGAATACCCCGGATATGTCTTTACCCGGGGTGAGGCTTTGATATATGAGTGGGTAGAGGAAATTGCCCCGGAGTTATTTGAAAAGATTCGCCATTTTGTAAAGACCGGGCGCTGGCATATAGTTAATGGCTGGATTGTCCAGCCGGATTGCAACCTGCCCTGCGGAGAATCTTTTGTCAGGCAGGCTTTGTATGGCAAGCGGTATTTTAGGGAAAAGCTGGGAGTAGAGGTAAAAATCGGTTACTGCGTTGATGCCTTCGGGCACAATGCGGGGTTGCCCCAGATACTTAAAAAATCGGGATACCAGGCTTACCTTTTCTTCCGTCCCGGGAAAAATGAGCTAAAACTTCCCGGGAGTATCTTTTCCTGGGAAGGCGTGGATGGTTCCCGGATACTTGCCATTCGTCCTGATGGCAGTTATCTGGGAGAAAAAGAACAACTGGAAAGCAAGATTCAGCAGGTGAAAAGAGAAATCCCGGATTATTCCAAGCACGGCCTCTGTTTCATAGGGGTGGGTGACCATGGAGGGGGAGCCACCCGGGAGATTCTGGAGGCCATAGAAAAATTGCAGCAGAGAAAAGATGTGCCCGAGCTTCGCTTCAGCAACCTGGAAGAATTTATTCAAGAGCATCTAAAGGAAAGCCCCGAGGTGCCCGTATATAAAGGGGAACTTCAGCATCATTCCCAGGGTTGTTACAGCACGGTTTTTGAAGTTAAAAAACTTAATCGGTCTACCGAGCATCTCCTGCTCGCTGCAGAAAAGTTTGCCACTCTGGAAAAGACTATATCTTCTAATGATTTCTCCGGCAAATCCTTGCAGCAGGCCTGGGAAGGGCTCCTATTTAACCAGTTCCACGATATTTTGCCGGGGAGCAGCATCCCGGAGGCTTATGGGGACGTATTAGATATTTTTGGCTTCTCCCGCTGCATGGCAAAGAGAGAGCTCTGGCCCTCCTTGCAGAGGTTGTGCGAGAATATAGATACCCGGGGAGAAGGTGTCCCCCTGGTTATTTTCAATCCCCATTCCTGGCCGGTTAAAGCACCGGTGGAGATAGAATGGATGCTCGATTACCGTCCCAGGGAAGAAAAATTTGACCGGATAGTGGTTAAAGACGATGGGGGAAAAAATGTATTAATCCAGTTAGAGGAAACCTCTGCCGTGGTTCCCTGGCAGTGGCGGAAAAAGGTATCCTTTATTGCAGAAATTCCTGCCTTTGGCTACCGCCTTTACCGGTGCCTGGCTTACCCGGGAGACTTTAAACCGGAAAAGAGCAAAACGTGCCTCCTTAAAATAGGGGAGAAACAGATAGAAAATAACTTTTTCAAGTTAGCCTGGGACAGCAAAAAACGATTTATCTCCCTCTACGATAAAAAAGAAAAAACAGAAATATTCTCCGGTGCTGCCGGTGAATTTATCGTGGTTAAAGATGATGCGGATACCTGGGGACATGGCAAATCATCCTTCCGGGAGAAAGTGGGGAGATTTAAGACTACGGAACTGGAGATTTTGGAACAGGGCCCGGTGCGGGCAGTGGTAAGGACGAAAGGGTCCTTTAACAAATCTGAAGTGGAAACAGAGTGGATACTTTACCATTCCCTGCCTTACATTGATTTCAAAGTAAGGGTAAACTGGCAGGAAAAACACCGGATGTTGAAATTGTCTTTTCCCCTGAATCTTTCCCCGCAAAGCACCGCGGCAGAGATTCCTTACGGAGCCATAGAAAGGCCGGCAAACGGAGTGGAGGAACCCATGCTGCAGTGGGTGGAGGTAAGCGGAATCTACGGAAAAAACAAGAAATACGGAGTTGCCATAGCCAGCGACAGCCTCTGTGCTTATGATGTGAAAGGGGGAGAAGTGCGGTTGACGGTTTTGAGGAGTCCCCTTTATGCTCACCATGTTCCTGCCTCTCCCTCTGATACTAAAAATCCCCGCTATATGAACCAGGGGCTTCACACCTTTAAATGCCGGATAATCCCTCATCCGGACGAATGGCAGCAGGCAAAAGTGGTCAATCTCTCGCAGGAGCTTAACCAGCCCCTTATATCATTTGTTACCCATTCTCACCCGGGCAATCTTCCCGGCGAAAGATCCTGGATAACCGTCAAACCGGATAATGTCATACTTGTTTCCCTGAAGCCTGCCGAAGAGGGCAATAACCTCATCCTGCGTCTATTTGAATCAACGGGAAGAAAGACCACCGCCCAGGTTAACCTTTCTTTTCTCCCCTTGCAGATAAAAACCTCCTGGCAGCCTTTTGAAATAAAGACTATTTCCCTTGACCTCAAAAAGAAACAGTGGCAGGAAGTGAATTTGATAGAAAGATGTGTTTAAGCTACAGGCCATGTTTTGTCTAAAGTAAATGGCGGAAGGGTAAAATACGGAACTTATGCGGAGTTGAGTTGCAGGCAAAAGAGAGGTTTGAGATAATACTAAATACAGTATTATGGTGATAGAATAAGGGATAATACAGTTTGACGGTATGGCAGAAAGGAGGGAAGAAAAATATGAGGCCGGTTAGTAAACTAGCTCCCGGATGGTGGGATTATACTACTCTGGACAGGGAGCTTCTGGATGATGCGGCTAAGCTTACTCCGGAAGACCTTATGCACTTAAGCCGGGAAGGATTCACGGTAAAATTCTACGATACTATAGAAGATTTCTATTTAGCTGAAGCACTGGAATATATTACTGCCTGGCAGCAAGCCACAGATAACGAACCAGCGGGTATTTGTGGCCCTATTGGACCTACTGCGCAGCTTCCGCTGGTAGCTCGCCTGGTGAACGAACTCAACCTAAACCTTAAGAATGCTGTCTTCTGGGGTATGGATGAATGGGTTATAGATGGCAAGGAAGTGGGGGAAGATTTCCCTTTAAGTTTTGCGAAAGCGGATATGGAGCTATGTTTTAACCGCATCCGGGATGACCTGCGTATGCCGCGGGAGAACATCCATTTCCCCCGGGCGGATACCAGGGAGTATATCGAGAGTTGGAATAATGCTCGGTGCGTGGTGATGCAGGGAGGACAGGGAGAAGTGAAGCATTGGGCTTTTAATGACCCACCTAAAAGAGAAGGCAGGTACCGGGATAATCCGCCTCCGCCGGAAGAATACCGGAGACTGACTACCCGGGTGGTGGATTTACATCCTATAACGCTTATCCAGAATGCCCGTACTTCAGGTGGAGGAGTGGTTCAGAATGTTCCCTGCCAGGCTGTTACCGTAGGCCCGGTAGAGACCTGGAAAGCGGAAAAGGTGTCTATCTGGCATCCAGGATATCATGATAACCCCTTTGGTATGAGGTTGACCACCCTGATGATTTCCAAGAAAATAATAGATACTTCGGTGCCCATGTCGCTTCTGGCTGAACATCCAAATGTCCAGTTTAATTTTCTGCGGGGTGGTATAGGTGTCTGTGAAGTGGAAATGCATTAGGGAGAAGTAATTGAAAGTGCCGGAAAGAGTTTTTGCCATAGGGGCACACCCTGATGATATCGAATTCATGATGTCGGGGACATTGATGTTGCTAAAAGACTACGGCTATGAGATTCACTATATGAATGTGGCCAATGGCTCCTGCGGCACCAATAAATTTGACCGGGATACCATTGTAGCCATACGTCGCAAAGAAGCCATGAGTGCAGCAGAATCAATCGGGGCAATTTTTCATGAGAGTTTAGTTAATGATATCGAGATTTTTTATGAGCGCGATATCCTTTTTAGACTTGCTTCTATCATGCGTGAGGTAGCGCCCGAGATTATTCTCACCCATTCGCCAAATGAATATATGGAGGACCATTCTAACACGTGTCGGCTGGTAGTAACTGCTGCTTTCTGTCGGGGCATGATTAATTTCCCGGTTAATCCTCCTCGTCCGGCAGTTAACCAGGAAGTAACCATTTATCATGCTCTTCCTTACGGGCTACGGGACCCTTTACGCAGGCAGGTAGAGCCGGAGCTTTTTGTGGATATCACCAGTGTTATGGGGAAAAAAAGGGAGATGCTGGCTAAGCACAAGAGCCAGAAAGAATGGCTTGACGTGAGCCAGGGCATGGATTCCTATCTTATCGGCATGGAGGATATGTGTAAAGAAGTGGGCAGGATGTCCGGACAGTATGAATATGCTGAGGGCTGGCGCCGCCATCTGCATCAGGGATTGTGTTCGGCTGAAGCAGACCCGCTTTCTCAAGCATTGAAAGATAAAGTTTCTCGTAACCAGAACTATGAAGGG
>JALUVB010000018.1 GCA_027021085.1 bacterium | reverse complement strand
GGTTTATAGAAGGGGTCAAAAAGAGGGGAGTCATGAAGCCAGACAAGATGTCTCTTCTCATTTCCCATGAGTGAATGGCAGGATGCGGTAAGCGCAATATTAAAAGGCATGTTTAAACAGTTGTGGTAAATAATGGTTTTTGAGTTTTTTGTTGCTTCTCTTAGTTTTTTTTCGAGATGCACTTTTAATGTTTTGAAGGGTGCTGTATTGCCTTTTTTCAGGGCTTCTTGTGCTTTCACTACTTCTCTGTTCAGGGAGTAAATCTCTGGTATACGGACGAATTTTATCCCCGGCAGAAAGTTTTGCCCTTTTCCTGCAATTATTTTTACCTCAAACCCACGGGAAATAAGGTAGCGTGCTTGTGCTTCTATGACAAACTCCACTCCGCCTACCACGGGAGGCGAGGCGTAATGTATTATGCTTATGGTCTTTTTCATAAAATAGATTGCCTTTCTTTCCAGAAAATGTCTATCTGGGAGAGTATTGCCTTTTCCATCTGTGCGGGAGTTAACCTTTCCCCCTCCTGGAGGAGTGAAATGTAGCGTGCTTCCCAGAATACCCTGAGAATATCCAGGATGTCTTTTTTGTATCCTGACTTATTATAATCCAGCAAGGCATGGAAAAGTATTTTTGCCCAGAGGGAAGTGGGTAAGTAAATAGTGTCACCTGCCCCGGAAATTTTTTCAATTTCCTTCGCCTGGGCGGAAAATGTTCCCTGCAGGGAAGAAGAAAGATATAATTTTCTGTAGTCCTGCCGGAATATTTCTTCCCATTTTTCCCTCTCTATCTTCAAAGGAGAAACTGTTGGCTCAGAGCTGATTTCTCCGTATCTACGCACCTGCTTAATTTCCGAAACAGTTTTTATTTTATCTTCATAATAAGTATAGAGGGCAAAAAGTTCCCGGGTAACCTGGTAATACATGGGGAAAAGACAGGATTCCGGCTCATTGTATAGCAATGCAGAGGTGTGTTCTTTCTTTCCCAGTATGGATTCTGTTACAAAAAAGTTCTCGGCCAGGGCAGTAGTAGTCAAAAAAATATCTATACCAAAATCTTCCGGGAAAAGAGGATGCGTCAGTGTTCTCTTTATGAATCTCCGGGAGAGGGCGAATTCTCCTCCGATAGGCTGCCTGATTTCTTTGCCGTAGAGACAGGTGGTTAGAGGGTAGGCGATGTTATTGGTAATTACCCCGTCAAAGGGATGCCTGATATAGTAGGGGATTACCATGTCTGCTCCCTCTCTAAGCGGATAAAGCAGTTTTTTTACCCAGTCAGGAGTTATACTTAAAATGTCCCCGTCAATTAAAGCGAGTCTTTCACACTTTTTTTTCAGGAAGAGCTGAAAAATAGTTTTTACCCCGTTCCCCTTGCCTCTTTTTCCTTTTTGGGGAATGACCTCTTTTTCGGCTTGGGTAAGCGTGGCCCGGGCGATTTCTACCGTGTTGTCTTCTGAGAACCCATCGCATATTACAATGAGGTGTTCTTGCCGGGGGAAATAAGTATTAAGCCCTTCATCAACAGCCTTTATTACTTTTGTGATACTCTCTGCGCAGTTTCTGCTGAGGATACCGATTCCTGTCAACCTGCACACTCCTGAATAATTTTGAGGTAATCCTCCCCCGCTTTATTCCAGGAAAGATGCGGAATAAATTCTTCTACTTTTCTCTCGATCTTGTGGAGTTTCTCCTGGTTTTCCATCAGCTCCTCTAAAACCCGGGCTATCTGGCGGGGAGAATGAAATCCCACCAGGATGCCTCTTCCCTTGCTCAACATTTCCCGGGCAAAGGGGAAGGGAGTGGAAATTACTGCTTTCCCCATTCCCAGGGCATAGGTAATACTTCCGCTGGAGACCTGCTGTTGTGCCTGGTAGGGAGCTATATAAACATCCATGGCAGAAAGGTAAAGCCCCAGCTCTTCGTAATTCAGATAATGATGTATGAATTTAACTTTGTCATTTAATCCGAGTTTGTTCACCAGTTGCTTCAATTCGCCCAGGTAAGTATCCACTTCTTCCTTTAGATGTTCAGGATGGGTAGCGCCCAATACAAGATAGAGAATATTCTTTTCTTTGATAAATTTCAGTGCCTGCAATACGTTCTCAATGCCTTTTTCCCTGCGCAGCAGCCCGAAGGTGGCAATAATAAAGCGATTGCTCATGCTCAGCCGTCTTTTTGCTTCTGTCACAGGATACCTTCTCAAGGGGGGAAAGGGATGATAGATAACCCGGAGTTTTTTCTCGGGGATTCCGTATACTGTGGAAAGGATTTCAGAAGCATAATTTACCATGAAGACGACTTTTTCTGCTTTTTCTCCCAGGGCTTGCAGGGCTTTCTTCTCCAGTTTAGTAGGGGAGGAAGGAATGCTGTGAATGGTGCAGATTGATGGTTTCTGCAGGAGGGAGACAAAAGGGGATGTGCATATCCCCTCTTTGCCAAAAAGGAGAAACTGGTGCTGTATGATGACCAGGTCCAATGGTGCCCGGTTAATAGAGTCCGCTGCCTGCTCGTAAGATAGACAATTACCCCTTTTTATGCGTGATGCCACTTTTCCCTCATATGAAAGAGGCGCATCTTCAATGGGGTAAAGAGAAAAGGAAAAAAGACCTGAGCGCTTGAGGCTCTCCACCAGGTGGAAGGTATAATCTGCCACGCCGCATTTGCGGGGCGGGTAACTGGATACTATCCCTATAGAGAGTTTTCTTTTCCCAGACATTTATAAAGTTCCATGTATTTTTTGCTCACTTTAGGCCACCAGAATTCTTTCCCCAGAAGAAGGGCTTTTTCTTCCATTGATTCTCTCAGGTTTTTTTCTTCTATAAGCCTTATTACCGCTTCTGCCAGGGAAGAAGGAGAGTTGAAGTCTACCAGAATTCCTGCTCCCCCGGAAAGAAGTTCGCGGGCATGCAGGTAGGGAGTGGAAATTACTGCTTTCCCGCATCCCAGGGCATAACTCAGCACCCCGCTTACTATCTGCTTCTCTGCTGATTGTGCATAGGGAGTAATTACCATGTCAGAGGCGGTAAGGAAGGAGAGCAGAGTCTCTTCGTCCAGGTATTCTCCCGGGATAATTACGTTGCTGCCTGCTTCTGTTTTCTTTGCCCATTCCTTCAGGTAATCCAGGTAAAATTTTCCCTTATAAGTTTTGTGCCGGGGATGCGGTTTGCCCAGGATATAGTAATAAAAATGGGGATACCTGCGTTTTACTATGGAAGTAGCCTCAATCATGGTTTCCAGTGCCTTTTCAGCCTTAAGCAGACCAAAGCTTAAAGCAATAATTTTATCTTCCCATTGCCACTTTTTTCGGAACGAGGCCCTTTTTTGCAGAGGAGGAATAGGAACCCCATGGGGAATATATCTCACTTTTTCCGGGATGCCGTTATATTCTTTTATCATTATTCTTTCAGCTGTTTTGCTTTGCACCACTGTAAATTTATTTTCCTGGTGGAGATAGGATATTATTTCTTTCTCCCATTTCTGCGGTCGGGGACAGGTAGAGTGCAAGGTAACCAGGAAGGGTTTCTTCAGTTTTTCTATGAGTCTGAATATAGAGTAGTTGTTTATACCGCCATAGATGCCAAATTCATGCTGAATGTGGAGAAATGGATAGGAAGAGGAGTGAACAAATTCTCCGGTTTTTGCAAAGTCAGCCGCATTGGCCTGGTCCATGCACCATATTACTTCCTCCGGGTAGGTGTATATTTCTCCATTCCGGGAATCGTTGATAGCAATTATTTTAACTTTGACCCGGGGAAATATTGCTTCCATGTTTCTGGCGAAGTTGTATGTATACGTGGCAATACCGCATTCCCGCGGCGGGTAAGAGGAAAGTATTACTATTTCCATTTCAGTTGTCTCTATAGATATTATACCCCTCAGAGAAGCCTGGCGGCAGACCTTGCCTTTTGTAATTGGTTTTTGCTGAGTTTTTGTTTCCGGGTGGTGCAGACATTGCCGAAGTAGAGTGACTTAACAACCCTTGCTCCCACAATTTTGGCGGCGGCTTTTAGTAGCTTCAGGGCGCCGGGCATTAAAATCTTTCCCGGAAAGGCAGGACAGGCACTGGAGGTAATAATTACAGCTTTCTTAGCGGGCTTTTTTATTCGCTGCCGGGGAATGGATTTATTGCCCCAGGGCCAGTATGCATAAACTATGAGCCTTTCAATAAATTTTTTCATAATTGCCGTTGCCTGGTAAAAATTAATCGGAGCAGCTAAAATTAAGCCGTCAGCATGTTCAATCTTGCTAAGTATCTCGTTCATATCGTCGTCAAGCACGCAGGT
>JALUVB010000017.1 GCA_027021085.1 bacterium | reverse complement strand
AGGAGCCATCAAGTATATCCCTTCTTCTGTCCTCACGGTTCAGATATGGTCAGATTATGATATAGCTGTCTCCACCACTTACTGGTCTGCATTAGGAGAACAGTATAATGCTTATATCCCAGGTGTACCACATGGAGATTGGAATGATTATTCATCCCCTGCTTTAGAACCCCCACAGGGAATTATAAGAAGTGGGATTTATACAGGACTGAATTACTATTTCGTTGTAGAAATGTTAATGAAATGAAAAAACACATCTCTTGGAGTATAGAGGTTATTATCTGCTTTTTTCTTTGGTTTGTCTCTTTGGGTTTTAAAGAGCATTCCTTTAAAAACATTGATGAGGCTATATTTTATTTAAAATATTTCTCCACGAAAATTTATAGAGAAGCGAAAGATTTTCTTTTTCCTAAAGGCGAAGAGGCTTACACTAAAATAATAGAGGCAACCAAGAACCCCGATTGGAAGATCAGAAGAGGATCTTATGACTGGTTAAGAGATTATTGGATCACATACCGCCCCCTATCTCCTAAAGATAACCCCCAAGCATTAAAAGAAGCAATAGAAGTAATTAAGCGAGGGGCCAAAGACCCTATACCTGCTGTAAGAAGCTATGCTATACTTTGTTTTGCATTCCATCCCAATTGGCTAATAGAATCTGCGAGCTTGAGAAAAGAAATCCTACAATTCTTAAGTGAGAGGCTAAAAAAAGAAAAGAATCCTAAGGTTAAACAAACTATTAGAATAGCCATGGTCTATCCTTTAGATTATTTAAAAGAAACGGAAGATGTTTTCCCGGAAAAGATTTTTATGGAAATAGCTCAATTAATAGGAGAGACAAAAGATATCAACTTCTTTACTTGGTTAGTGCCTAATCTGAGAGGAGCGATAGTTCCGTTGGATGAGGAAGAATTGCGAAAAGGAGAAAAAATATATCGTAAATACGGTATACCTATTAAACCCAAATTTAGACCTACCCCCAAGAAAAGGAAAGCATCTGTTTTAGCTCTAAAAATGATAACAGGAGAGGATTTTGGAGAGGATTATACTAAATGGATGAAATGGTTTACCGATAACTATAAGTTAATAAAGGATCCGGTAACTGGAACTAGTTATTATGTAAAAAAAGAAGATGCCCAGAAAAAAGAGAAATGGGAAGCGGAAGATTATATAAAGATGCTCAATTTACTGAACAGTGAAGACCCGGAAGAGAGGAAAAATGTTGTCCAGGTAATGATAACTCCTCCTCCAGAGGCAGGATTTCTCCCTCAAGTAAGGTTGGGAATACTTTATCTTCTCTACGATGAAGACCAGTATGTAAGAGGAACAGCAGGAATGAGTTTATTGACGCTTCTGGGAGGGGAAAGGATAACTATAAAAGAAAAAGAAAAGATAGCAGAAGCCTTGAGTAAAGCTATAAAGATAGAAAAGACAAAGAGACTTCGCGAAGGATGGGCTTTCTTCTTGAAAGGATATGTAAAAGAGAAAGGAATAAAATATCGGAAAGAGGTGATAATTAACAACTTAATAGAGAGCTTGCAAAAGGGAGATAGTACCTATTTGGTAGAAGAGGTTTCCGGAATTTTGAGTTTACTTACAGATAGAAAACCGCCTCCCAGAATAGAAGGAAAAGAATTAGCCAGATGGTGGATAGATAAACTGCAGAAAAAGAATCTTCATAAAATTGAAGAATAGAAGGTGGAAGAGAGCTAAAAAAAGAGCGGATTCTAAAGAGCGAAACAAGTTTTCTCTATTGTCCAAAGGGAAAGAGAATAATGAAGGAAGAATTCGGCAGGAAAACTTTTTACCTCTACGAGGGAGAAAACATCCTCTATGAGCTGGATGAAGCAAGGACTCCTAAAGCAAGATACATCTCCCTCCCTGGTTCCTATGACTTCTGGCTGGCAAGGGTGGATTATGAAAATAATGCGGTATACTATTATGTGAGGGATGCATTGGGTTCAATCACTGCCCTGGTGGATAAGAGGGGAAAAGTAGTGAAAAGGTATTTTTACTCACCCTACGGTAAGCTAAGAGGGTTTCCAGGCTGGGGAGAGAGGATGATGGGAAAGCGAGGGAGAAGAGGCACAGCAAATCCCCTCACCTACACCGGAAGGGAGTACGATAAAAGCACCCAACTTTACTACTACCGGGCAAGATACTATAATCCAGGAGTGGGAAGGTTCATCTCCGTTGACCCACTGATTAGGCAATTCGCCCGCTCTTATGCGGGAAGCTCTGCCCTTTCTGGGGGTTCCGGAGGTTGTGGGAGTTGCGGGGGATTGGGGAGGGGGAGTATTCCTTCTGCCTCTTCATTTTCTTCTCTTCAGATAAAATGGCTGCATCCGTATACCTATGTAAACAACAATCCGGTAAACTTTGTGGATCCGGAGGGGTTGATAGTTTTAGAAGGTAATTGTCCCCTCTGGGAAAAGGCAATAGAGTATATAAAAAGACATGCCTCAGAATATGTATGCATTTTCAAAAGGAAAGAGAAAAATTTAATGAAAATTTTAGAAAATGGGATAGGTCCTCCGAATGCTCCAATAATAAAAGTTAAAAAAGATTGGAGAAATCCATGGTTTGATCCAGCAGGGCTGTGGGTATCTCCTCATACCATTTACATTGCTGAGTATGTATGCCAACGCGGATTATTTAACACAGAAGTAGATTTAGCATGTGTATTAATGCATGAGCTGATTCACTGGGTTTATCAAAGTGGAGCACATACAAGAGAAATGGTTAAAGCGATGCGCTATCTTAAAGGATGTCGGAGAACAAATTTTGGAGAGCCGTGAAAGGATACAAATGAAAAAGCGAAGAAAGGAGATAACTAAATTGGTGGAAGTTGTGGATATAGGGATAATCTTTTTATTAATTCAATTTTTTTGGAATGCTTACCTTATTTGGGTGGAAAATCTGAAGAAGACAGTAAGCGGAGATGTAATTTTCCCGTTTCTAATGCGACTAGGAGTAGGCGTAGGGAAACTGTTTTTTTCATCTCCTGTTAAAAACGTCATAATTCTGGTAGCTTTAATAGGATTTTTGGTTAGCTTATGGAAAAGAAGAGTCCAGAACAAGTGGGAGATAATATCTATCTGTAGTCGTTATATTTGTATTTTTATATTAAGTTGGATAGCCTTTTTAATAACAAACCTTATGTTCATCTCCCAAAGCACATTAAAGATGCTCTACTTAAGGTAATCTAAACTTTTATCAGGTGAGAAATAGAAATAGAGGGGATGGAAGAGATAAAAAAATACCTGAAACCTCGCTACCACCCCACCCTCATAACCCGCTACACCTATAACAACGCCCACCAGTTAACCCAGAAAGAAAGATTTTTCCAGGCAGGGAGAAAAAAACCATCCCTCTCCCTACCACCCTGTTCTCTTATGACGGAGACGGAAACCTGGTAGGGGAAGAAAAGTGGGCAAAAAATGTCTCCTTGAATAAAAAGGCATACCTCTGGGATTATGAAAACAGGTTGACAAAGCAGGAGAGAGAAAACAAGCTCTGGGTAGGAGTAAGCACAGGAAGAGAAATGATGGCAGGAGAGAGCATGAGAGGAAGAGGAAGAAGAGGAGGAGGAGAAGGTGGAAGAGAGCTAAAAAAAGAGCGGATTCTAAAGAGCGAAACAAGTTTTCTCTATTGTCCCAAGGGAAAAAGAATAATGAAGGAAGAATTCGGCAGGAAAACTTTTTACCTCTACGAGGGAGAAAACATACTCTATGAGCTGGATGAAGCAAGGACTCCTAAAGCAAGATACCTCTCCCTCCCCGGTTCCTATGACTTCTGGCTGGCGAGGGTGGATTATGAAAATAATGCGGTATACTATTATGTGAGGGATGCATTGGGAAGTGTCACAGCTTTAGTGGATGGAAGGGGGAAGGTGGCAAAGAGGTATTTTTACTCACCCTACGGTAAGCTAAGAGGGTTTCCAGGCTGGGGAGAGAGAATGATGGGAATGATGGGAAAGCGAGGGAGAAGAAGCATAGCAAATCCCCTCACCTACACCGGAAGGGAGTATGATTCCTCTACCGGACTTTACTACTACCGCGCCAGATACTATAATCCAGGAGTGGGAAGGTTCATAAGTGTGGACCCGCTGATAAGGCAATTCGCCCGTTCTTATGCGGGAAGCTCTGCCCTCTCTGGGGGGTCGGGAGGTTGTGGGAGTTGCGGGGGATTGGGGAGGGGGAGTGTGCCTTCTGCCTCCTCATTTTCTTCTCTTCAGATAAAATGGCTGCATCCCTATGGGTATGTAAGAAATAATCCGGTGAATTATGTGGACCCGGAGGGGTTGAGATTATTTTATCTCCATATTCTTACAAAAGGATACACAACGCCTGAGGAAGGTGTTCCACCTTTCATT
>JALUVB010000016.1 GCA_027021085.1 bacterium | reverse complement strand
ACGTGTGGCCTGCGAGGTGCTCGAGGTGCTTTCAGAAGAAGGTATTGTGGAAAATGCTCGACTAAAAGGGGAAGATATCTTTTCCCGCCTTGCCTCCTTAAAGGATAAATTCCGTTTCATAAAAGAAATCAGGGGTACAGGATTAATGATTGGAGTGGAAATAGAGGGAGAAGCAGGCGAAATCCGCAGACTCGCTCAGGGGAAGGGGTTGCTTATCGGCATAGCGGGAAAGAGTGTAGTCCGTTTACTTCCTCCCCTTATTGTAAAGGAAGAGGAAGTGAACCTGGCTATGAAAATAATAGAAGAGTGTCTGGAAGAATTCGGGAGCAATAATGGAGAAGCGTGACTTTCTTAATCTGGGTAATCTGAATGCAGAGGATTTTGAGGATATTTTCCGGGTAAGCGAGGAGTTGAAAGAGCGCAGGGAGAAAGGGGAAAAGATTGTTCCCCTTTTAAAAGGAAGATTCATGGGAATGATATTTGAAAAGCCCTCCACTCGCACCAGGGTGTCCTTCCAGGTAGCTATGGAAGAGCTGGCAGGAAGGGCCATTTACCTGCCGGGAAGGGATACTCAGCTGGGAAGAGGAGAGACCATAGGAGATACCGCCCGGGTACTTTCGGGTTACCTGGATATTTTGCTGCTGCGTACCTTTGCCCAGGATAGAGTGGAAGAATTGGCCAAGAATTCCTCCGTTCCGGTAATCAACGGGCTAAGCGACTTTTTGCATCCCTGCCAGATAGTTTCTGACCTCTTCACCATCAGAGAGAAAAAAGGCACCTACAAAGATATCAGGGTAGTATATATAGGTGATGGGAACAATGTATGCCACTCCTGGATACTGGCCTACCAGGCCCTGGATTTTGAGCTTGTGGTAAGCACACCTCCCGGATTTCAGCCCCAGTGGGAAGAACTGGAAAAAAGAGGGTGGCTCAGGAGGAAACCTGCCTATATACCGGATCCATATAAGGCAGTAAAAGATGCCCAGGTGATTTATACCGATGTCTGGACAAGTATGGGGATGGAAAAAGAAGAAAAAGAAAGAGAGGAAACATTTGCTCCCTACCAGGTAAACACCTCTCTACTTGCCCAGGCCGCTCCTGATTGCCTGGTAATGCACTGCCTCCCTGCGCACCGGGGAAAAGAAATTACCGGTGAAGTCCTGGATGGTAGAAATTCTGTAATCTGGGAAGAGGCAAAGAATAGGCTCCACGTGCAGAAGGGGATAATCCTGTGGTGTATGAGAAAAGAAAAAGAATTGGGTTAGTTTTTTTACTATTTTTTCTTCCTTCTCTTCTCTATTCTTTCCCGGCCAAGGATATCGAGCTTTTAGAAGGCAATCACTATTTCCCCCGGGTTAAACAGCTTTTGGAAAAAGCCGAATCTTCTATTTACGTGGTCATGTATGAAATGAGGTACTATTCCCAGTATCCTCTCTCTCCTTCCAACCAGTTGATCCAGGAACTTATAAAAGCAGGGAAAAGAGGAGTAAATGTGACGGTAATACTGGACGTCTCCTCCTACAACGAAAAGAATACCCAAAGAAATAAGGAAGTAGGAAAGATATTAAGTAAAAATGGAATAGAAGTAAAATATGACTCCATGGATATAACCACTCATGCGAAGGTGGTGATAGTTGACGAGAGATACTGTGTGGTGGGAAGCCATAACTGGAGCTACTATGCACTGACTAAGAACAAGGAAGTCTCTTTATTGCTTGATTCTCCTGCCCTGGCAGAAGAAATTACAAAATGGATAAAGGGGAAATTTTAAACAGGAATGCGTTATGATAGAGGGAAAATAAAGAGACTTTCATCCGGGGTAAGTTCACTCCCAACGAGAAAATCTTTTTGCCAGCCAGTTCATTGACTTGACAGTGCGGACTTTTCTGGTAAAATTTAGTGCCTATACGAGGCCGGCGTAGCTCAAGGGCAGAGCGCCTCACTTGTAATGAGGGGGTTGGGGGTTCGAATCCTCCCGTCGGCTCAGCCGGCTTGCTGCGGAGATGTAGTAGACTGTGATGCGGGCTTGAGAGATTCGGGTTTGCTGTTTTGGATTTAGAATTTCAAGCGGGAATGTTGCTTATTTTAATTGGAGGGGTACCCAAGTGGCCAAAGGGGGCAGACTGTAAATCTGCTGGCGCAGCCTTCGAAGGTTCAAATCCTTCCCCCTCCACGCGGGAATAGCTCAATGGTAGAGCATCGGCCTTCCAAGCCGAGGGTTGCGGGTTCAAGTCCCGTTTCCCGCTCTTGTGCCCATGTAGCTCAGTCGGTATGAGCGCGTCCTTGGTAAGGACGAGGTCGGCGGTTCAAGTCCGCCCGTGGGCTCAGGGTTAGGAAGAAAGTGATTTAATAATATCTAAGATAACAGGAAGTGAAATGAGAGAGATTGTGCATCTTGCCTGTACCGAATGCAAGAGAAAAAATTATATTACCACCAGAAGAAAAGAAAAAAGAGAGAAGATGGAAGTTCGTAAATACTGTAGATTTTGCCGCAGACATACGTTGCATAAAGAGTCCAGGTAGGTAGTTGACTTTACAATTAGGTTAGGTTAGAATAAAAAGGAGGGGGTGTTTCGTGTTGTTGGTATTTGTGGATTACCCCCTGCTTTGCTAAAAGGATATAGTTAGGTTTTTAATTTTTTCTCTGGATAATGTGCTGAGTGCCTTGATATAGGCCTGTAGCTCCAACTGGCGAGAGCGCCGGACTCCAAATCCGGTGGTTGGGGGTTCGAATCCCTCCAGGCCTGCAGTAAGGAGAAAAATGGTGGGTGTAATAGGTAGGTTCAAAGGGTATTTAAGGGAAGTAAAAGCGGAGATGAAAAGAGTCTCCTGGGTGGAGAAAAAACTCTTATGGGTTTCTACTTTCCTGGTAATAATTGTCAGCGTGATAAGTGCATTTTATATAGGGGTGGTTGACTTACTGGTCAGCAAAATCATTGCCTTAGTAATCAGGTAAAAAAACTAAAAAAAATGGCTAAAAATTGGTATAGTTTGCATATTCTTACCGGACAGGAAGAGAAGGTTCGGCAGGAAATAGAGCACAGGCTGAAGTTAGAGGGAATGGAAGATGTAGTGGAGGAGATTTTAGTCCCTACTGAGGAAGTTAAGGAGATAAAAAAAGGTAAGAGTACTTTGAGGACGCAGGTTATATATAAGGGCTACTTGTTCATAAAGATGGAAAACCCGGCGGAGAATAAGAAGCTGTGGTATCTCATACGAAGAATTCCTGGTGTTACTGGTTTTGTTGGGGGTAGAGAGCCTCTTGCTGTTTCTGAGGAAGAGATAGCAAAGATTAAGAATTTGGTTGAGGAGAGGAAATCCAAGCCTCGTCCCACCATTGTTCTGGAGATAGGGGAGAATGTTAAAATAGTGGAAGGGCCTTTCACTAATTTTTCCGGGTACATAGACGAAGTTGATTCTGATAAAGGGAGGGTGAGGGTTATGGTTTCTATATTTGGTCGGTCTACCCCTGTTGAATTGGAATACTGGCAAGTGGAGAAGATTTAAAATGGCTAAAAGAGTATTGACGCAGATAAAATTACAGATTCCTGCGGGGCAGGCTACTCCTGCTCCTCCTGTGGGTCCTGCTCTGGGACAGCACGGGCTTAACATAATGGATTTTTGTAAACAGTTCAACGAAAGAACAAAGAGTGAAGAGGGGATGATAATCCCGGTAGTGATAACTGTTTATGCAGATAGGAGCTTCAGCTTTATCACCAAGTCTCCCCCTGCTTCAGTTCTTCTGAAAAAGGCAATAGGCATTGCCAAAGCATCGGGTGAGCCAAATCGTGTAAAGGTGGGTAAGATAACCCGTAAACAGCTGCAGGAAATCGCCCAGCTTAAAATGAAGGACCTGAATGCTTTGGATATAGATAACGCTATGGAGATAATCGCGGGCACAGCCCGCAGTATGGGCATTGAAATAGAAGGGTAAGATGAAAAGAAGTAAGAGATATGTAAGGTTATCGGAGTTGGTGGATAAGGACAAGGCGTACTCTCCGCAAGAGGCGGTGAGTTTGATAAAGAAAATGGGTGAGGCAAAATTTGATGAATCAGTGGAGGTATCCATAAAATTGGGCGTTGACCCAAAGCGCTCAGACCAGCAGGTGCGGGGCTCTGCATCCCTTCCGCATGGCGTGGGCAAGAAGATAAGGGTGTTAGCCCTGGCTGAAGGGGACAAGGCACAGGAAGCAGAAAAGGCGGGTGCAGATATAGTGGGAGGAAAAGAGCTGGTGGAAAAAATAGCAGGAGGATGGCTGGATTTTGACAGCGTGGTGGCGGTTCCCTCCATGATGAGAGAGCTGGGGAAAGTAGGGAAAATTTTGGGCCCGCGGGGTCTGATGCCCAGTCCCAAGACAGGAACTGTAACCGAGAACTTATCCGCGGTAATCAAGGAAATAAAGGCAGGAAGAGTGGAGTTTAAGCTGGATAAAGGTGGCAATTTGCATTTCTCCATAGGGAAAGTATCTTTCCCCGAAAAGAATATACTGGAAAATCTTATTGCTGCTATAAGGGCTATACTAAAGCTGAAACCACCTTCCTTGAGAGGCAGCTTTATCCAGCGTGTCTTTATCGCTACTACTATGGGGCCATCAGTGAAAGTTAATACTAAGGAACTTATAGAAATGGTAAGGTGAGATATGGCAATCACTAAAGACAAGAAGAAAATATTACTTGAAGGCTGGGAGAAAAAAATATCAGCATCAGAAACTATCTTTATTGTTTCCTATCAAGGTTTGAAATCCGAGGAATTGGGGCAGGTACGCAGACAAATAAGGGAAGCGGGAGCTGAATTGCAGGTTATTAAAAACCGCTTGTTTAAAATGCTTCTGGAAAGCGATGAGTCCCGACCTTCTGGATTGAGGGAATTCATAGAGGGCCCCACGGGGGTTATTTTTTCTTCAGAAGATGGGTTAAATGTATTGAAGAAATTGAGCTCCTTGAAAAATGACTTCCCTGCGTTCCAGATCCGGGGAGGGATGGTGGAAGGAACTGTTTTTGCTGCTGATAAAGTTAAGTATTTAGCTTCTCTCCCTTCACGAGAAGTTATGCTTGGCAGGGTATTGGGCGGTATGCAGGCCCCTATATTTAACCTGGAGTATCTTTTGGGGAGTATATTGAGTAGTTTTGTTATTCTCATAAGCAACTGGAAAGATAAAAAAAGAGAGGAGGAAGGAAATGACCAAAAAGGAGAGTAAAAAGTTAAGCAAAGAAGATATCCTGGAAGGAATCAAGAACCTAACCGTCTTGGAGTTATCCGAGTTAGTAAAAACGATGGAGGAGGAATTTGGCGTATCTGCTCAGCCACAGGTAGTGGGCACGGTAGTGGCAGGTGCCCAGGCAGGAGAGGCGGCTGGAGGAGCAGCAGCAGAAGAAGAAAAGACAGAGTTTGATGTGGTTCTCGTATCCCCGGGAGACAAAAAGATTCAAGTAATCAAAGAAGTGCGTTCTTTAACGAACCTGGGGCTTAAAGAAGCCAAGGAATTGGTAGATAATGCTCCTAAGCCTGTAAAAGAGAAGGTTTCCAAGGAAGAGGCGGAAGAAGTGAAGAAGAAATTGGAGGCAGTAGGAGCGACCGTAGAGGTGAAGTGAGAGGATGGGGAAGTGAAGGGAGTAACAAGGTGATAAATTATCTGGTCGGCTTGCGAGCCAGGAATTTAAATATACATACTTCGGCAGAAGGTCGGGGTAAATCGTTGCATGGATTTCTTTGTCATGCAGCATTACTTATCACCTGTTACTATCCCAATGTATAGCAGAATAAGGCCAAAAAGTTTCCGGGAGAGTTTTGACCTGCAAGCTGTAAAATTATATTGAGGTTTGAGTTTTAGGTCCAAATCTATAGGGGGTGTCAAATATGCCTAAGAGAGTAGAGGAGAGATATTTTACTCAGGTACAGTCAGTGGGGGAATTCCCTGACCTGTTAGGCGTGTCTAAAGAGTCCTACCAGGATTTCTTTCAGAAGGGCATACCGTATGCACAGCGTAAACGGAAAGGATTGAAAAAAATCCTGGAGGAAGTATTTCCCATTACCGGCAGAAATGGGAGGATAGAACTTCATTGTGTTGATTACGAAATCGAGGATCCTTATACCACTGAGGAAGAGTGTCTGAGAAAAGGACTTACTTATGCTGCCCGGGTTGAACTCACTACTCGTTTGTACGTTTATAAAAGTGTCAAGAGAAAAGAGATAAGTTCTATAAGAGAAGAGAAAGTCTATCTGGGCGAATTCCCTTTAATGACTGAGCGAGGCACTTTTATAATAAACGGAGTAGAGAGAGTCGTAGTTTCCCAATTACATCGTTCGCCGGGTGTTATCTTTGAATCTCTGGGCACAAGCAAGGGTAAGGAGCTATTTTCCGGAAGGATAATTCCTGATAGGGGAATATGGCTGGAATTCAGCACGGATTACAATGACCTTATTTATGTGAGTGTGGGAAGAAGAAGGCGAATGTGGATTACTACTTTTCTCCGTGCCATAGGTTTCTCGCGGGATGAAGATATTATACGCGCCTTCTACACGGTGGATACTATCAACCTGGAAAGCAAAAGGGCACCCCATAAAGCCCTGGGGAAAATACTGGCAGAAGATGTGATAGACCCGGATTCAGGAGAAGTTCTGCTGGAGAGCAAAAGCAAGGTAGAAGAAGAGCACCTCAAAATTATGAAAATAAAGGGCATTAAGAAAATAAAAGTTATCAGAGATACTTCTCTGGAAGACCTTATGGTTATCAACACTTTGAGAAAAGATGAGCATAAAACAGAAGAGGAAGCACTCTCCTATGTGTACTCTCGTTTAAGGCCCGGTAATCCTTTTGAAATAGAGACTGCCCGCGCCTATATTTTTGCCAGTTTATTTGACAGGGATAGATTTGACCTGTCCAGAATCGGGAGGTACAGGCTTAACCGTAGATTTGGTTTTGATACCCCCCTGGATGAAGTTACTCTGCGGATACAGGATATAATTGCTGCCATCAAAGAACTGCAAAAACTGGTAAAAGGTGAAGCAGAAGTTGACGATGTAGACCACCTGGGGAATAGAAGGGTGAGAAGAATCGGCGACCTTTTAGAGAATCAAACACGTGTGGCACTTCTTCGTATGGCTCGCATGGCCCAGGAAAGAACCCTCCTGGAAAATGAGGGCAGTATCATGCCGCATGATCTTATCAATCCCAGGATTCTTAACACTACCCTGAATGAATTTTTTGCCCGCAGCCAGTTGTCTCAATTCCTGGACCAGACGAATCCCCTGGCAGAACTTACCCATAAAAGAAGGTTAAGCTGCCTGGGACCGGAAGGATTAAGCCGGGAAAGAGCGGGAATTGAAGTAAGGGATGTTCATCCCACTCATTACGGCAGAGTATGCCCCATAGAAACCCCGGAAGGACAGAATATTGGGTTAATAACCTCCCTGGCCACCTATGCCAGGGTTAATGAACTGGGATTGCTGGTTACACCTTACCGTAAGGTAAAAAAGGGTGTGGTCACAGATGAAATACAATGGCTTGCTGCTGACGAAGAAGATAACTTTGTCATTGCCCAGGCAAATGCGCCCGTAGATGAAAATGGCAAGTTCCAGAAGCATGAAGTCTTAGTAAGGTATCGGGGCGATTTTCTGCGGGTGGAGAGAGAAAAAGTTGACTACATGGATGTTACACCCATGCAAACAGTCAGCGTGGCTACTTCGCTCATTCCCTTCCTGGAACATGATGATTCTAACAGAGCTTTGATGGGTTCTAATATGCAAAGACAGGCAGTGCCCCCTCTCTTTCCCCAGGCTCCTTTAGTGCAGACCGGAGTGGAAAAGATTGCGGCAAAAGATTCGGGTGCGGTGGTAGTTTCCCTGGGTGATGGGGTAGTGGAGGAGGTAAACTCCGAAATTATAATCGTGCGGGAAGAGAGAAAAGGAGGATTCAGTGATTTCCGCTATTACCCCTTGAAGAAATTTACCCGTACTAACCAGTCCACCTGTTTCCACCAGCGTCCCCTGGTAAATAAGGGGGACCGGGTTAAAAAGGGAGATGTACTGGCAGATGGGCCTGCTACCCGTAAGGGAAAGTTAGCTCTGGGAAAAAATGTGCTGGTGGCCTTCATGCCCTGGGAAGGGTATAACTTTGAGGATGCTATCCTGATAAGCGAGAAATTGGTGGAAGAGGATGTTTATACTTCTGTGCATATAGAGGATTTCGGCCTGGAATGCAGAGAAACAAAATTGGGAAGGGAGGAGATAACCCGGGATCTTCCCAATGTAGGAGAAGAAGAATTAGTTAACCTGGATGAGGATGGGATTATCCGCATAGGGGCATATGTTAAGCCGGGGGATATATTAGTGGGGAAAGTTACCCCTAAAGGGGAAACAGTAACTACTTCCGAAGAGAAACTGCTCCGGGCAATCTTTGGCGAGAAAGCCAGCGATGTAATCAATAAATCCTTGCGAGTTCCTCCCGGCGTCAGTGGTGTGGTGATTGATGTAAAGGTTTTCTCCCGCGAGGAAAAAGATATAGAGAAGGAAAGAGAGAATTCTCCGGAAGTGGCCGTGGTGAAAAGAAAGTATTCTGCCCTTAGAAGTTGTTTGGCCAGGGAGAGAGAACGCAAAATCAGGGATATCCTGCTGGGTAAAAAGTTAAGCAATGATTTCCAGGTAAAGAAAAAAGATGTGATTGCCAAGGGGACTTTAATTAGCGAGGAAATCTGGGAAAAGATTCGCGGTAGGAATTTAAAGAAGCTGAAAGTGGGGGACCCGGAAGTTGAGTCCAGGATAGAAGCCATAGAAGAAGAGTACAGAGAAAGGGGTAAAGAATTCAAGAAAAAAGAAGAGGAAGAAATAAAGAAACTGGTGGAAGTGGAGGAGTTGCCCCCCGGAGTAATCAAGAAGGTAAAGGTTTATGTAGCCAGCAAGAGAAAAATACAGGAAGGAGATAAACTCTCGGGAAGACACGGGAATAAAGGAGTAGTGGCACGCGTCCTTCCCAAAGAAGACATGCCCTATCTTCCCGATGGAACCCCGGTAGAGATAGTATTAAATCCCCTGGGAGTGCCTTCCCGGATGAACCTGGGGCAGTTATTAGAGACCCATCTGGGATGGGCGGCCAAGGCCCTGGGATGCGAGGCTATAACCCCGGTATTTAATGGAGCACGGGAAGAAGACATAAAAAAGATTCTGGAAGAAGCAGGTTTGCCGGGCGATGGTAAAACTGTTCTTTACGATGGGAGAACAGGAGAACCCTTCTATTCACGCGTGATGGTGGGCTATATCTACATGATGAAGCTTGTACACATGGTAGAGGATAAGGTGCATGCCCGGGCTACTGGCCCATACTCCCTCGTGACTCAGCAGCCACTGGGTGGTAAGGCCCAATTCGGAGGGCAGAGGTTTGGTGAGATGGAAGTATGGGCGCTGGAAGCGTATGGAGCAGCCTATACTCTGCAGGAAATGCTTACAGTAAAGAGCGATGATATTGAAGGCAGAAGCAGAATATACGAGGCAATAGTGAAAAGAGAGAATGCCCTTGTCCCTACTATCCCGGAGTCTTTCAATGTTTTGGTTAAAGAGCTGCAGGGGTTATGCCTGGATGTTAAGGTTGAGAAAGCCAGAGGAGCACCTGCCGAAGAAGGAGTCCTGGTAATTAACCGGGGAAGAAGCGAGGTAAAAAGTGTTGCTCTGGGCCTGGCATCGCCGCATCTTATCCGGTCCTGGTCTTACGGGGAAGTAAAGAAGCCCGAGACCCTCAATTATCGCACTCTAAGGCCGGAGAGAGATGGGCTGTTTTGTGAGAAGATCTTTGGCCCTACGCGAGATTGGGAGTGCTACTGCGGGAAGTACAAGAGAATCAAGCATAAAGGTGTTGTTTGTGAAAGATGCGGTGTAGAAGTTACCCTTTCCAAGGTAAGAAGAGAAAGGATGGGGCATATAAATTTAGTTACGCCGGTAGCGCATATATGGTTTTTCAAAGTTGTCCCTTCAGTTATGGGGACACTTTTAGATGTCAGCCTGCCGAATCTTGAACGGGTGATATATTACGATGCCTGGATAGTCATTGACCCGGGTGACACCCCCTTAAAGAAATACGAAGTACTAAGAGAGCAGGAATACCAGGAAGCCAAGGAGAATTACGGGGAAAGGTTCCGGGCAGGAATGGGAGCTCCCGCTATCCGGGAAATCCTGCAGGACCTGGACCTGGCCAAACTTGCGGAAGAATTGAGAAATGCAGAGAAATTGACCCATTCCCGACAGCAAAAGTGGAGGATAAATAGAAGACTAAAATTAGTCGAGGCATTCCGCAAATCCAACCAGAGGCCGGAGTGGATGATTCTGGAGGTGGTTCCTGTGATTCCTCCTAACCTGCGCCCGCTTGTCCCCTTGGACAAGGGGGGATTTGCCACCTCTGATTTGAACGACCTTTACCGCAGGCTCATAAACCGTAACAACCGCCTGAAAAAACTTATGGAGATGGGCGCCCCTGACATTATATTGAGAAATGAGAAACGGATGTTGCAGGAAGCTGTGGATGCTCTCTTTGACAATGGAAGGCGGGGAAGAGCCGTGGTGGACCAGAATGGAAGACCCCTTAAATCGCTTGCCAATACCCTGGGAGGAAAACATGGAAGGTTCAGGCAGAATCTTCTGGGTAAAAGAGTGGACTATTCCGGCAGGTCGGTTATTGTTGTAGACCCCAGGTTGAAGTTGCACCAGTGCGGAGTGCCAAAAATAATGGCTCTGGAGTTGTTCCAGCCCTTCATTATAAGAGATTTGCGGGAGAAGGGATTTGTGCATACGATAAAAGCAGGGAAAAATTTGATAGAGAAAGGCACGCCCGAGGTATGGGAAGCTCTGGAAGAGGTGATTAAGGGGCATCCCGTTCTTCTTAACCGTGCGCCCACACTGCACAGGATAAGTATTCAGTCCTTCTTCCCCATTCTGCACGAATCGAAAACAATAAGAATTCATCCCCTGGTTTGTTCAGCTTACAATGCTGACTTTGACGGAGATACCATGAGCATATTCGTGCCTCTTTCCATGGAGGCTCTTTTAGAATCACAGATATTGATGTTATCTCCCAACAATCTTTTCAGCCCTGCTGATGGCAGACCTGTGGTAACTCCCAGTCAGGACATTGTTCTGGGGACCTATTATCTTACTATCCAGGACCCTTCTATAAAAGAAGCCCGCTATAAGTTTTATTACCCGGGAGAAGTTATCTTAGCTTATGATATGGGTAGTGTTAAACTGCATGAGCCTATCTTGCTAAGGCAGGACGGGGAATTTATAGAGACTACGCCGGGGCGGGTTTTGTTCAATTCCCTGCTGCCGGAAGGGTTACCTTTTGTAAATGAGCCGATGACAAAGAGCAAGTTGACAGAATTGATTGCCAAGGCTATAGAAGTTAAGGGAAGGGATAAGACGGTAGAATTCCTGGATGATTTAAAAGAACTGGGATTTCATTATGCCACGATAGGCGGGATTTCCATGGCTATCTCTGATGTCAAAATTCCCGGTGAGAAGTGGGAAATAATAAAGAAGGCCCAGGTAGAAGCAGAGAAAATCGACAGGGATTACCGTAAGGGAGTTATTACCCAGGGTGAAAGATATAACAGGGTGGTAGACCTCTGGACCAGGGTTTCGGATGAAATAGCGGATTTGATGTTAAAAGCATTGTCCAGTGAACCCTTTAACCCGGTACACATGATGATGGCCTCGGAAGCAAGAGGAAGTGCACAGCAGATAAGGCAGCTGGGAGGTATGAGAGGGCTAATTGCCCGTCCGCGTAGGAAACTTGTGGGTGCTATAGGAGAAATTATCGAAACCCCTATTCTCACCAATTTCCGGGAAGGGCTTACTGTGTTGGAGTACTTCATATCCACCCATGGAGGTAGAAAAGGACTGGCAGATACTGCCTTGAAGACAGCCGAAGCAGGATACCTCACCAGAAGGTTAGTGGATGTAGCGCAGGATATTGTGGTGAGAGAGGAGGATTGCGGCACACTTAACGGAATAATTATGAGACCCTTGGAAGTGGGTGGTAGGGAGATAATCCCCTTGAGAGACAGAATTACCGGCAGATTTTCCCTGGAAGATATAAGAATACCTTCCCTGGGAAACATTATTGTAAAGGCGGGAGAAGAGATAACGGCGGATAAAGCAGAAATTATCGAAGAAGCCGGCGTGGAGGAGATTCCTGTGCGTTCAGTGCTCACCTGCGAAACAAAAGGCGGAATTTGTCAAAAATGTTATGGAAGAGATTTGGCTACCGGAGAAATTGTAGAAGTAGGCCAGGCAGTAGGCATAATGGCAGCCCAGGCCATCGGGGAGCCCGGCACACAGCTTACTTTGAGAACTTTCCACATAGGGGGTATGGCTACCCGTATTATTGGCGAGAATCAATATGTTGCCCAGAAAGGCGGGGTAGTCAAATACGTCAACCTGAAGGTGATAAATAAAGAAAAAGAAAAACTGGTGCTTAATCGTAACGGATGGTTAATTCTGCTGGACCCGGAAGGAAGAGAGGTGGAAAAATTTAAGGTGCCCGTGGGTGCCAGTGTAAAAGTGGAAGATGGAAAGGAAGTGGAAGAGGGTGTGGTATTGATAGAGTGGGATCCCTACGTCAGGCCATTCTTATCTGAGATTGGGGGAAAGATAATATTTGAAGAAATGATTCCCGATGTTACCTTCAAGGAAGAAGTTAACAGGGAAACGGGGCTCAGGGAGAAGGTAATTATTGAGCACAGACCTCAATTCCAGCCGGCCCTTAAGGTAAAGAACGAAGAAACCGGGGAAGAAAGATTGTATCCCCTTCCCATCAATACACACATTGTTGTGGAAGACGGGCAGATTGTTAAGCCAGGGGATATGTTAGCAAAGAGTATGCGGGAAGTGGTGAAAGCTACGGATATAACCGGAGGACTGCCGCGGGTTTCCGAGCTCTTTGAAGCCAGGAAGCCCAAGGACCCGGCGGGAGTTACGGAAATTAATGGTGTGGTAAAGAGCATTTTGCGGGAAGAAAAAGAAAGAAGAATTGTGATTGAGGGAGAAGACGGGGAGGTTAGAGAGTACAAAGTTCCCCCTGGCAAACATATAGAAGTCGATGTAGGAGACAGAGTGGAAGCAGGACAGAGGCTTACCGATGGGCCACCGGTTCTGCAGGAAATGTTGAGGATAGAAGGAGAGAGAAGGCTGCAGTACCACCTGTTGAACGAGATACAGGAAGTTTACAAACTTCAGGGAGTCAGAATCAACGATAAGCATATTGAGGTTATTGTACGGCAGATGCTCAGGAAGGTGCAGGTGGAAGACCCGGGAGACACGGAGTTTTTGTGGGGAGAGCAGGTGGATAAATTCAGGTTCCAGGAGGAAAATGAAAAAGTGGTGGCAAATGGCGGTAAACCAGCCCAGGCGCGTCCCCTGGTACTGGGGATTACCAAGGCTTCCCTTTCTTCCGATAGTTTCATTGCCGCGGCTTCTTTCCAGGAAACCAGCCGTGTGCTTACCCGCGCCTCGGTAAGTGCGCAAAGAGACCCATTGAAGGGTATCAAGGAAAATGTTATAATTGGCAACTTAGTCCCGGCCGGAACGGGATGGAGAGATTATAGAGAAGTGGAGGTAATAAAAAATGCCAACGTTGAATCAGTTAGCGAAGGTGGGGAGACGGAAGCCTGAGGCAAAATCTAAGAGTCCTGCCTTAAAAGCTTCTCCCCAGAGAAAAGGCGTGTGTATGAGGGTGTACACAGTTACTCCCAAGAAGCCTAATTCTGCCCTGAGAAAGGTGGCGCGAGTAAGGCTTTCTTCTGGAGTGGAGGTGACTGCGTACATCCCCGGCGAAGGACATAATCTTCAGGAACATTCCCTGGTTCTGGTTAGAGGGGGTAGAGTTAAAGACCTTCCTGGAGTGAGGTATCATATAGTGCGTGGCTCTCTGGATACAGAGGGAGTAGAAGGAAGGAAAAAATCTCGTTCTCGCTACGGAAGTAAGCGGGAAAAATAGACGGAGGAAAATATGCGCAGAAGAAGAGCAGCTAAGAGGGAAGCTATGCCTGACCCGAAGTTTGGCAGTGTTATGGTTTCCAAGTTTGTGAATATTTTAATGTGGGATGGCAAGAAAAGCACAGCCCAGAGAATTTTCTACCGCGCTTTAGATTATGTGGCCCAGCGGATTAAAAATGAAGACCCGCTTGAGGTATTTAAACAGGCTATAAATAATGTTAGACCCACTGTGGAAGTAAAACCACGCAGGGTCGGAGGGGCTACCTACCAGGTGCCGGTTGAGGTGCGTCCACACCGGAGCATTGCTCTGGCAATAAGGTGGGTTATCTCTCTTGCACGTCAGGGTAAAGGCAGGAGTATGGCGGAGAGACTGGCAAAACAAATCATAGAAGCGTATAAAGGTGAAGGGGCGGCAATAAAGAAGAAAGAAGATACTCACAGAATGGCTGAATCTAACCGGGCTTTTGCTCATTACAGATGGTAAAAAAAGCAAGTATTATGCTGGAGAAGGAAGAAAAACGAGAGGTCTATCCTCTCCAGAAAATAAGAAATATAGGGATAATGGCGCATATTGATGCGGGTAAGACCACTACTACCGAGCGGATACTTTTTTATACCGGCAAGATATACCGTATGGGAGAAGTGCATGAGGGGACAGCCACCATGGACTGGATGGACCAGGAGAAGGAACGTGGAGTTACCATAACTGCTGCAGCTACTACCTGTTTCTGGAAAGGGCACAGGATAAACATAATAGATACACCAGGGCATGTGGACTTCACTGCTGAGGTAGAAAGGTCGCTGCGGGTTCTGGATGGGGCAGTGGCTGTTTTCTGCGGGGTGGGAGGGGTAGAACCCCAGTCTGAGACGGTATGGAGACAGGCAGACCGCTACGGGGTGCCGCGGATTGCTTTCATTAATAAAATGGACCGCAAAGGTGCCGATTTCTTTACAGTTGTGGATGAAATAAGAGATAAATTAGAAGCGTATCCTGTGGTAATTGCCTTACCCCTGGGAGAAGAAGAGAATTTCAAGGGCGTGATAGACCTGGTGAGCATGAAAGCTTACATATACGGGAAAAATGGACTTGGTGTGGATTACGAGGAAAGGGAATTGACCCCGGAAGAGCTTGAGTTCGCGGGAAGATGGAGGGAATCCCTTTTGGAACAACTGGGAGAAGAAAACGAGGAAATTTTAGAAAAGTATTTAGAGGATAAAGAAATAGAAAGAGAACTTATAGAAGAAACCTTGCGAAAAGTTACTTTGGAGAAATACTGGGTGCCGGTTTTCTGCGGCTCTGCGTTAAAAAATAAGGGGATACAGCTTCTTCTGGATGCAGTGGTCAAGTATTTGCCTTCGCCATTGGAGGTGCCTCCTATAAAAGGCATAGACCCGGTAACAGAAAGGGAGTTGGTTAGGGAGACTTCCCTGGATGCCCCCTTATCTGCACTGGCTTTTAAGGTGGCCAATGACCCGTTCTCCGGCAGGTTAATTTACCTGCGTATATACTCAGGGTATCTTAGGGCAGGCAGCAAGGTATACAACGCTACTCGCAAGAAAATGGAAAGAATTTCTAAGATTTTGCTCCTGCATGCCAACAAAAGAGAAGAAAGGCCTATTGCCCATGCGGGAGAAATTGCAGTAATAGTGGGTTGTAAAGATACTTTTACCGGGGACACCCTGTGTGATAAAGCTCACCCTATAATTCTGGAGAGGCCGCGGTTTCCCGAACCAGTAATTTCCATTGCCATTGAACCAAAGAATAAAAATGAGGCAACCAAGTTAGTAACAGCCCTTAAGAAGCTGGAAGAGGAAGACCCTACTTTTAAGGTAAGGTTTGATGAAGAGACCGGACAGACTTTAATCTCAGGCATGGGAGAGTTACACTTGGAAGTTATCACCACCAGGTTAATACGGGAATTCAAAGTAGGCATAAGGCTGGGCAAGCCTCAAGTCTCTTACCGGGAGGCCATAAAGAAAGAAGTTACTGCAGAAGGTAAATTTATTCGTCAGAGTGGAGGAAGGGGGCAATACGGGCATGTGGTGGTACGGTTAACCCCTATAGATAATGAAGAATTTGAGTTTGTCAATAAAATAAAGGGAGGAGTGATACCTCCGCAGTTTATTCCCTCTGTGAAAAAGGGAGCCAGGGAAGCTCTGGATAGTGGAGTATTGGCTGGTTATCCGGTAATAAATGTAAAGGTTACTCTTATAGATGGCTCTTCTCACGAAGTGGATTCTTCCGACATTGCCTATTACACTGCTGCCAGTATGGCAGTAAGGAATGGCCTTCAGAAAGCTGACCCTTATCTCCTTGAGCCCATAATGAAATTGGAAGTGGTCACCATGGAAGAATACTTAGGCGAAGTTTTGGCAGATTTGAGTGCCCGGGGCGGGGAGATAGCAGAGATGAAACATAGAGGGAAAATCTGCATAATAATTGCCTATGTACCCTTGCGAGAAATGTTTGGTTATGCTACAATTCTACGCTCATTGACCCAGGGAAGGGGAAATTATGTTATGGAATTTGCAAAGTTTTCTGAAGTTCCGGCGAATGTATTGAAGAAAATACTTGAAGAGTTGTAACAGGAGGTGAGTAATGGCTAAAGGAAAATTTGAAAGAAAGAAACCGCATTTAAACATAGGAACGATAGGACACGTGGACCATGGTAAATCAACCTTAACCAGTGCGATAACCATGGTACTGTCAAAAAAGGGATGGGCGGACTATCAGCCATTGGATGAGATAGACAAAGCTCCCGAGGAGAAAGAAAGAGGATTGACCATCCAGATAGCCCACATAGAGTATGAAACAGAAAAGCGGCACTATGCACACATAGATTGCCCTGGTCATGCAGATTACATAAAGAATATGATAACCGGCGCTGCACAGATGGATGGTTCAATATTGGTGGTCAGTGCAGCAGACGGTCCCATGCCCCAGACAAGAGAGCATATCCTGCTTTCCAGGCAGGTGAATGTGCCGGCTATGGTAGTATTTTTGAACAAGGTGGACCAGGTAGATGACGAAGAGTTGCTGGAGCTGGTAGATTTAGAAGTAAGAGACCTGTTGAGCAAGTACGAGTACCCCGGCGATGATACACCGGTAATCCAGGGAAGTGCTTTGAAGGCGCTGGAATGCGGCTGCGGGAAGGAAGATTGCCAGTGGTGCGGTAAGATATGGGAGCTGATGAAGGCAGTGGATGATTATATCCCTGAGCCGGTGAGAGACACGGAGAAACCCTTCTTGTTAGCGATAGAAGATATTTTCTCCATAACCGGGCGAGGGACCGTGGTAACCGGAAGAGTGGAAAGAGGGAAAATTAATGCCGGAGATGAGATAGAGATAGTAGGGCTGGGAGAAACCAGGAAGACAGTGGCAACCTCCCTGGAGATGTTCAGGAAAGAACTCGACCAGGCAGTAGCAGGAGATAACGTCGGTATTCTGTTAAGGGGGATTGGGAAGGATGAGGTGGAAAGGGGAATGGTAGTGGCAAAGCCCGGGAGTATAACCCCGCATAGAATATTCAAAGCACAGGTTTATGTATTGACAAAAGAAGAGGGAGGCAGGCATACACCATTCTTCACCGGCTATAAGCCGCAGTTTTATATGAGGACCACGGATGTAACCGGCACGATAAAGTTGCCCGAGGGTGTGGAGATGGTAATGCCTGGGGATAATATAGAGATGGAAGTAGAGTTGATGAAGCCAGTGGCTTTAGAGCCTGGTTTGCGGTTTGCAATAAGAGAAGGGGGACATACAGTAGGAGCAGGAGTGGCAACAGAAGTTATCAAATAGGACAGCTTACTACTTCTTAAAAGGTAAACAATGATTAAAAAGAAGAGAGAGGAGATTACTCGCATAAAGGTCCTCCCATAAGGATATAAAATATGGCTACTGAACAGCAGAGAATACGGGTGAAATTGAAAGGGTACGATCACAGGGTCCTGGATGCTTCCTGTAAGGAAATCATCCAGACGGCAGAAAGAACAGGAGCGAAAACGGTGGGCCCCATACCTCTTCCTACCAGGAGAGAAAGGTACACGGTAACTCGTTCCCCGCATATTGACAAACGGTCTATGGAGACGTTTGAGATAAGGACTCACAAGAGATTGCTGGAGATAGTAGAGCCTTCTCCTCGCACGATAGATGCTTTAATGAGGTTGAGTCTTCCTTCCGGAGTGCACGTGGAGATAAAGTTGTAGAGGGTTAAGATGATGGGAATAATAGGTAAAAAACTTGGTATGACCCAAATCTTTGACGGGGAGAAAAATGCAGTCCCTGTCACTGTGATAAAAGCAGGGCCTTGCGTGGTGGTAAGGAAGAGGACGGAAGAGAAGGATGGTTATACTGCTGTGCAGTTAGGCTTTGAAGAAGTAAAGAATAAAAAAGTTTCCAAGCCTTTGCTTGGCTATTTTCGCAAGCATAAGATAACTCCTCAACGAATACTGCGGGAATTTTCCTGGAAAGATGTAGATTCAATAAAAGAAGGGGATGTGGTAAGCGTGGATATATTTGAAGGGTATAAGTTTGTGGATATAGAAGGAAATACAAAGGGAAAAGGGTTCCAGGGAGTGGTCAAGAGGTGGGGGTTTGCCGGAGGGCCTGCCAGCCATGGAGCTAAACAGTGGCACAGAAGGACGGGCTCTATCGGAGCATCCTCCTGGCCCTCACGGGTATTTAAAGGCAGAAAGATGCCGGGAAGGTTAGGCGGCAAGAAAGTTACGGTTAAAAACTTGGAAATAGTGGAAGTGCAGAAAGAAAAGGACCTGCTGTTGGTTAAAGGGGCGGTCCCTGGGTT
>JALUVB010000015.1 GCA_027021085.1 bacterium | reverse complement strand
CCTCACTACTCACTACTTATTATCCAGGATTTCCCAGAAGCTGCAGAGTATATGGTAGAATTTTGGGTGGGCAAGATGAAAGTAGTGAGTTTTTCCTTTTCAGAGAATTTTATCCAGCGGGTGGCGGATTATATTGAGGAGAATTTCCTGCGGCAGGAGAGGGATATAAGCAGGCTTTCTATTGTGTTTGGGGGGAAACGTCCTTCTTTATTTTTGAAAAGGGAGCTTGCCCGCAGGATAGGCAAGGGATTTTTCCCGCCCTGCTTTTTTTCCATAGACGAATTTATTGAGTATATTGTGGCAAAGCAGGAATCTTTTAGCAAAATTCCCGATTTAGACGCCTGTTTTCTTATCTACGAACTGGCAAAAACTCTCTCCCCGGAAGTTCTGAAGGCAAGGAAGAATTTTTCTGAATTTCTGCCCTGGGCACGGGAAATAACTGCGTTTATTGAGCAGCTGGACCTGGAGGATATTCAGGCGGAGGCTTTGAGGAATATAGCGCATAATGCTGCAATCGGGTATGATGTGCCGGAAAATATTAATCTGCTTCTTAAGAATATCATTTCACTGAGGGAGGCCTATCATGCTGCATTACAGGAGAAGAAGAGTTATTCGCGGGGGTTGCTCTATCTCCTTGCCGCCGGGATGGTTAACCGGGTGGATTTTGATGAGTTTGATGAAATACTCTTCTGCAACTTTTTCTATCTCCACAAAACCGAGGAGAAAGTGATAAGGAACATCTATGAAAGGGATAAGGCTGTGCTTTTGTTCCAGGGGGATGAAGAAGAGTGGTCAGTATTAAAAGATATTGCCAGGAACTTTTCCTGCCGCATTGCACCGGAAAAAGAGACAAAACCCCGCTATAACCTTTCTCTCTACTCCGGCTTTGATACGCATTCCCAGGTTTGCCTGGTGCGGGAAGTGCTGAAAAAGATAAAGAACCCGGAAAAGACCGTTATCGTGCTGCCGGACCCCTCGGTCATTGTTCCCTTGCTTTCCGAGATTACCCCCTTTGTGGAGGAATTTAACGTGTCCATGGGATACCCGCTGAAACGGGGCTCCCTCTCCGTTCTTTTCAGGCTCTTGTTCAAAGCCCAGAGCACAAAGAGAGAGGATAAATATTACACGAAGGATTACCTGCACGTTTTACAGCATCCTTTTATAAAAAACCTGAGAATGCCGGACGACCCCTCGGTTACCAGGGTGCTTGTACATAAAATAGAAGAGGTAATTTTGGGTATGGTGGAAACTCCCCTGGGGGGTAGTTTGTTTGTTAGCCTCGCAGATATAGAGAACCTGAAACAGGTTTATTCTATTGCCGCGGATACACTGAGAAGCATGGGAATCGGGGTGGATGAGGAGAAACTCAGGAGTGTGCTGCAGGAGCTGCATAATCTTTTGTTTTATTCCTGGGAGAATCTTGCTGATTTTTACGAGTTTTCCCTCTCCCTGGAAAAATTCGTGGATGTGTTAGTAGAGAAGAGTTTTCTCTCGGGTTTTCCCCTGAACTTGAGAATCGTGGAGAAGATTCTTTCCATAAAGGAAGAGTTGAAGAATGCAATGTTCAGCAGGGAATTCTTTTCCAGGGAGGAGATGTTTAAGATATTTGAGAATAAGCTGGAGCATGAAGTAATTTCTTTTTCGGGTTCTCCTCTTAAAGGGCTGCAAATTTTAGGGCTGTTTGAGACCCGCTCCCTGAATTTTGAGCAGGTTATCATTATGGATATGAACGAGAGGCTTCTGCCCAGGCTGCAGATTTATGAGCCCTTAATCCCCCGGGAGGTAATGTTGAGCCTGGGAGTAAACAGGCTGGAAAAGGAAGAGGAGATCCAGCGCTACCAGTTTATGAGGTTAATTTCATCGGCACGGGATGTTCATCTGGTATATGAAAAAAGTAAGGATAGAGAAAAAAGCAGGTTCATAGAAGAACTTATCTGGAGGAAAGAAAAAGAAGCGGGGAGATTGGATGTTGTGCCTGTTACCCAGACGCACTTTGGGGTAAAAATACTGCCTAAAAAGAGTGAGGTGGGAAAGACACCCGGGATAGTAAAATTCCTGGAGGATTTTACCTATTCTGCCAGCAGCATCAACACTTATCTTCATTGTCCCCTGCGTTTCTATTATCATTACGTATTGAAGCTGGAAGAGAAAAAGGATTTGCAGGAAGACCCGGAAGGCGCGGAAATAGGGCAGTTTATTCATAAGCTTCTGGAGGAGACATTTGGAGTATTCCTGGGCAGAAAGCCAGAGATTGATAAATCCTTCCAGGATTATTTCTTCAGTACCTTTGAGAAAAATTTTGCAGAAACATTTCAGAAAAGGATGAAATCAGATTCATTTCTGCTTAAGGAAATAATAAAAGTAAGACTGCGCAAATTCCTGGAGCAGGAAAAAAAGAGGCAAATAGAAAAAATTGTCTCCCTGGAAGAGCGTTTTGACAGGAAGATTGTGTTCCGGGAAAGGGTTTTTAAGTTCGTGGCAAAAATTGACCGGGTTGACCGGGTGGATAGCGATAGCATTCTGGTGATTGATTACAAGACAGGGGGAAAAGATGCTTTGCCGAAAGATCTTAATAAGCTGAGAACAATGGAGTTTTCCCGGGAGTCTATCAAAAACACCGTCCAGTCCTTTCAACTTCCCCTCTACCTCTATTTTATGGGAGAAAAGTACAGAGATGAGAATGTGGAAGCCGGGCTTTACAGTTTGAGAACGGGGAAAATCGACGCCTTCCCGAAAAAGAAAGACATTCTTCACCAGGAAGAGATTGTAAGCATCTGTATGGAGGCTCTGCATTTCATAATGGAGGAAATCCTGAATCCTGCACTCAATTTCAGCGCGGACGAGGAAGATACTCGCTATTGCAAATACTGCCCGTTTTTCTATCTGTGCAGGTAGTTTCTGGTAAAATATGTAAACTTGCAAAATTTATGAAGGCTAAGAAATTGAGGGAGAGGGAAAAATGTTAAGAAAATTTTTGAGAGTCAAGATTAAAGGGGCGGTGGTGACAGAGGCCAAGTTGTATTACGAGGGAAGCATTACCCTGGATAAAAATATCATTGAAAAATCCGGTCTTCTGCCGGGCGAGGAGGTCCTGGTGCTGAATCTGAACAACGGGGCAAGATTTGTTACTTACGTGATTGAAGGGGAAAAGGATTCCGGGGTGGTCTGCCTGAACGGACCTGCGGCTCGCCTGGGATACCCGGGAGATGAACTGATTATTCTTTCCTTTGCCTATCTCAACCAGGATGAAATAACCTCGCATACTCCCCGCCTTATGGTGCTGGATAAAAACAATAAAGTAATAGAAATAAAATGAAGGTATTTACCACGCTGGGAAGGGAGAAAAAGGAATTTGTCCCGCAGGAAGCGGGTAAAATCAAGATGTATGTTTGCGGAGTAACACTTTACGATGAATGCCACCTGGGACACGGAAGAGCGTACGTGGTTTTTGATGTAATGCGGAGGTTCTTAGAATCCCGGGGCTACGAAGTAATGTACGTGCAGAATTTTACCGATATTGATGACAAGATGATAAAAAAGAGTGAGGAAGAAGCAAAAGAAAAAAAAGCAATACCGGATAAAATAAAAGAGATTGTAGCCCGCTACAAGGAAGCTTATTTTAGGGTAATGGACCAGCTGAACATAAAGCGGGCGGATATTTATCCCTGTGCTACTGACCACATTTCTCGCATGATTGAAATGATAAAAAAACTCCTGGAGAAGGGAGTTGCTTACGAAAAAGGAGGGGATGTCTTCTTTTCCGTGGAAAAGTTCCCCTCCTATGGCAAACTCTCCGGCAGGAATCTGGAAGAACTCCTGCCCGGAGCAAGGGTAAGCAGGGATGAGAGAAAGAAAAACCCCCTGGACTTTGTGCTCTGGAAATCTGCCAAGCCTTACGAACCTTCCTGGGATAGCCCCTGGGGTAAAGGTAGGCCTGGCTGGCATATAGAGTGCTCGGTGATGAGCATGGAATATCTGGGGAAAACGTTGGATATTCACGGAGGAGGGGAGGATTTGATATTCCCTCATCATGAAAACGAGATAGCCCAGTCAGAATCATACACGGGTAAACCTTTTGCCAGGTACTGGGTTCACAACGGGTTTGTTAAAATCAGCGGGGAGAAGATGTCCAAATCGTTGAAGAATTTCTTTCTCCTCAGGGAACTCCTGGAAGAATTTGATCCCCGGGTATTGAGGCTTTACCTTATTTCCACCCACTATCGTAATCCCCTGGATTTCCAGATGGAAAACATAAAATCCGTAGCCAACTCCTGGCAGAGAATAGAAGAAGCCTGCCTTAAAGGAGAAGAGATGCTGGGAGGAGGAAAGGCAGAGAATCTCCCTGCTACCTCTTATTTTAAAAATTTCCAGCAGGCAATGGAAGATGACTTTAATACCCCGCGGGCACTGGGGATTTTGTTTGACCTTATTGGAGAACTCAATCGCCGCCTGTCCCGGGGAGAAAAAGACCCGG
>JALUVB010000014.1 GCA_027021085.1 bacterium | reverse complement strand
ATCCGAAAGCCTTTTGAAATAGATAACCGTAAACTGCGCATCACCACCAGCATTGGCATTGCTATTTACCCCGAGGACGGCAAGGATGCCGAGACCCTGGTGAGAAATGCTGATATTGCCATGTATTGGGCAAAAGAAGTGGGCAGGAATAATTACCAGCGTTATACCATCTCGATTAATGACGATTTCTGGGAGAAAAGACGGGTAAACAGAGAAGATTTCAGAAAACACGAAATTTCTTAAGTCTTTCAGATATAATATCAGAGTTTTGTATTACCCCTTAGCAAAGCAGGGAGGATAATAATGGAAGAAAGAGTGAGATGGTTTAAGGAAGCAAGGTTTGGAATGTTTATTCACTGGGGTTTGTACTCTATCCCTGCGCGGGGCGAATGGGTTATGCTTATTGAGGAGATACCCAAGGAAGAGTATGCCTTGCTGGCAAACAGTTTTAATCCCAAGGAATGTAGCCCCGAATCCTGGGTGAAGCTGGCAAAAGAAGCCGGAATGAATTACATGGTTTTCACTACCAGGCATCATGACGGCTTTTCTTTGTTTGACAGCCAGGTTTCCGAGTTCACTTCAGCGAAAACTGCTGCTGGGAGAGATTTTGTGGCTGAATACGTTAAAGCCTGCAGGAAATATAATATGAAGGTGGGTTTTTATTATTCCCTGCCTGACTGGAGGTACAAGGCATATTTTGAGGGGCCGAAGAAAAATCCCACAGCCTGGAAATATTTTATAAATTATGTCCATACCCAGGTCAGGGAACTATGTTCTAACTACGGCAGGGTGGATGTTATCTGGTTCGACGGGGATTGGCCTCCCTATCCTGGGGCGTGGGATAATGTTCCCGTAGCAGAAGCATGGCAGTCAGAAAAACTTTTTGCAATGATAAGAAAACTGCAACCTCATATTCTGATAAATAACCGGGCAGGACTCCCGGGAGACTTTGATACCCCGGAGCAGAATATTCTTACCCAGGCACCTGAAAGACCCTGGGAAACCTGCATGCCCATGAACGATACCTGGGGGTATACAAAAGCCGATAAAAACTGGAAATCCGCCCGGCAGCTTATCATAAACCTGGTGATGTGTGTAAGCAAAGGAGGGAATTATCTCCTTAACATAGGTCCCTGTCCCGATGGTACTGTGCCTTCTCCCTCGCTTAAAAGGCTGAAAGAAATCGGCAGATGGTTGAGCCTGCATGGTGAATCCATCTACGGAGCAGGTATCTCTCCCTTGTTCACAAACGATCCCCCTTTTATCCCTTTTTCGGGAGGGATGGTGGGTCTTAGCACTTTTAAAGACAATAAAATTTACCTGCATGTCTTCCGCTGGCCGGGGAGAGAGATTTGTATCGGGAGGGTAAACGTTAAGATAAAGAAAGGCTACATCCTGAGCACGGGAGAAGAGGCCAGGGTGGTGCAGAAAGGGACACGTCTCTTTATTCGAGGATTACCGCTGAAGGCACCGGATACTATTGATTCTGTGATTGTACTGGAGCTTGATAAATAAAGAATAGTTAAGTTAACGCCATGTGCGAGTTTTCTTTTGGGTGAGTAAAGATACCTTTCCTTTTTAGTAGCGAGTAGTGAGTAGCGGGTAGCGAGGGGAACATTTTAGACTATAGACAATAGACTTTAGACTGTAGACTG
>JALUVB010000013.1 GCA_027021085.1 bacterium | reverse complement strand
ATAGACTTTAGACTGTAGACTGGGGAAACAGTAAGCAGTGAATAGTGAATGGTAACTCAGTATCCTGGTAATCTTAGTTTCTTGCCTGCCTTCCGACCCCGATTTACATCGGGGGGCGGGCAGGGCACCCCGGACAGTCAACCCTGAAAGTTGCACATGGGATTAAGTTATTCTTTTATCTCTTCCAGGAGTTTTTGTATGATTTCTTCCGGTGTTTTTCCCTCTGCCTCTGCATTGAAGCTGGGAATAATTCTATGTCTTAACACCGGGAAGGTAACTTCCCTTATGTCCTGGCAGGAAACATTGTAATCGCCCCGCAGAAGTGTTCTTGCCTTTGCCCCCAGTATGAGGTACTGAATAGCCCGGGGGCTGGCCCCCCAGGTTACCCACTCGTTTACAAAATCTGGTGCGTCGGGAGAGCCGGGACGGGTGGCTCTTACCAGCTTTAAGGCGTAGTTCATCACAAAATCAGAGACCGGCACTTCCCTGGTTAAATCCTGCAGTCTGATAATTGTCTCCTTTTCTATAACAGGGCTGAGAGAAGGAACCTGTTGATACGTGGTTAATTTTACTATTGTTCTCTCCTCCTCCAGCGAGGGGTAGTCTATTCGTATGTTGAACATGAACCTGTCCAGTTGTGCTTCGGGAAGCGGGTAGGTGCCTTCCATTTCTATAGGGTTCTGGGTAGCCAGAACAAAGAAAGGAAGGTCAAGCGGGTAGGTTTTCCCTCCCACGGTAACCCTGTATTCCTGCATGGATTCCAGGAGAGCAGCCTGGGTCTTGGGAGGAGTGCGGTTTATCTCGTCTGCCAGGACAATATTGGCAAATATGGGGCCGGTGAGAAACTTGTAGGTTCTCTTTCCCGAGGCAGTATCTTCTTCTATAATATCAGTGCCGGTAATATCAGAAGGCATGAGGTCAGGAGTAAACTGGATACGGTTGAAGTTGAGGTTGAGCAATTGAGACAGGCTCTTTATAAGCAAAGTCTTTCCCAGTCCAGGCACTCCGGTGATGAGAGCATGTCCCCGGGAAAGCATGGTAATAAGCACTTCTTCCACCACCTTTTCCTGCCCGATAAATACTTTTCTGAGTTCCTGGTTAATCCTGCTTCTTATCCCCTCCACTTCGCGCAGAATTTCCTCTTCCGAGACATTTATGGTTTCTTTCATTGGGTTAAAAGATACACTAAAATATTGCTGGCCAATTTATAACTGGATTCTCCCACTACACCCCGTGTATAGGGAGGATACACTCCTTCTGCCCAGGCCCAGGCCAGGTCGTAGGGAGAGTAAATACCAATTTCCTTGCCTTTCACCTTTAAAGATTTTAACACTGGTTTGCCTTTATGAGAAGGGAATTCTTTTACCCAGGGTGAATAATTTACCTCTTTAAGTGTATAGTAAATCTGGTAGATGACATGGGAGGGCGGTATATCTGTTATCTCTCCCTGCGGGAATACTGCAGAGAAGTTTTTACGGAAGGATTCGTCAAAAGTGCTCCTTCCCGAACGATTTTCTACAAAAAGCAGTCCTCCCCTCTTTACGTATTCTCTTAAATTATTTATCTCTTCCCTGCTCAAGATAAACTTGTCATGCCCGGTGAAATAGAGAAGGGGATACTGGAATATCTCCTTGCTGGCCAGGGAAACCACGGCAGGCTCTAAGTCAGGCAGGGAAGTAGTATTTTCCCGAAACTGCAGAAGCAGGCGGGAGAGGCGGTTCAGCGAAGAGTCCCAGTAGCCGGAATGAATTACCTGGGCAATAGAAAATTCTTTTGCAGAGGAGGAAGGAAGAGTATAAGTCTTTTCCCAGGAGAGGTATCTTCCTACCGGGTAGAATTGCAGAGCATAGGCAACTATATTAGTGCCGATTTTCCTGGCATCGTTTACCGAGTAGCGGTTTCCGTAGGGAAAAGTTCTTCCTGTCCAGCCGGAACCCAGGTCGTAAGTAGAGAGAAATACCGCTGTTCTTGAACCTATATCCACCCCGTAAATCAAGGGGGGAGCTTTTTTAATGGTTGGCTGAGGATAATTCCCCTGCCAGGAGGGATTGTATATCCTGGGGTCAGAGGGTGCTAACTGGTAAGTTACGCTTTTAATGCGGTAAAAAGAGTAATACAGGGGATGGTCAAGGGAGAGCGGGCGAAGAGGAAATTCCGGGAGTATTTCCTGCAGAAGATTGAGAAATGACTCCTTTATTTCGTAATGTCCCGAGTTGCAGTCAAGAATTAGCGTACCGCCTGAGAGCAGGTATTCTCTGAGTTTATCCTTTGTTTCTTTTTTTAGATTAAAAGAAACCAGCCCGGTCATGTAGAGTATGGGATAGCGGGCCGGGTCGTAATCCACCTTGCGTATATCCATCTCTACTGCGCCGTAATTCATGTTGAGTGCCTTATCAGCTATAAGGGAAAGATAATGGGCGTTTTTACCAAAACCTATCCACTGCCTTCCTATTCCGTACTTCAGTTTTACCACCAGGGGAGGCGGTGTGGGAGGACGTTTCTTTTCGGTTCTTCTCATGGGCACTACTGGCAGGGGTAGGGGAGGGAATGATTCTCCGCCTGCCACCCGGTGCCTTCTGGCCGGAGGAGGCGCCTGCCCGGTGACGTAATTGTATTTTGGCTCAATACCGCCGGAAAGTAATCCGGCAAAAAGCAAAGAAAAAATCAATAAGAAATTAGTTTTCAACCCTCATCCCTTTTTATATTCTACCTCAGCTTCCCCTTCCCGTCCACTGGGGGACAGGTTAGACT
>JALUVB010000012.1 GCA_027021085.1 bacterium | reverse complement strand
ACCTTCCCTTTTTCTATCTCCACCATGTCCTGCAGGGTGGTGGAACCAAGCACATTCATCATTGCCTCCTTCATTTTCTTCCAGATATCATGACTGGCACAAATTGCAGTGCGCTTACAGGACTGGGGATTATCCACGCACTTTACCAGGAGGAAAGCCCCCTCCACCGCCTGCACCACCTCGCTTAGAGGTATTTCTTCAGGTGGTTTAGCCAGGGCAAATCCTCCACTGCGTCCCCGAACACTATGTACCAGCCCGCTTGCCACAAAAGCCCTCATTATATTTTCCAGATACCTCTCCGAAATCTCCTGTCTCTTGGCTATGTCTTTCAGCAGTACCGTTCTCTGCCTGTAATGAGCCGCCAGATCCACCATTGCCCTCATTCCGTAACGAGCCCTTGTAGAAATTTTCATTCCTTGCCCCCTAAATATTACTATTACTATCGTATTGGTGATAAATTAACATAATAAAAAAAATATGTCAAGAATCATCAACTGCAACTTTCGTAAGCAGCCGGGGAAGGAGAGTGAACAGTAAATAGTAAGCAGTGAATTGGTATCCTGGTAATCCTGGTTACCTGGTAACTGGCAACTCTTGCAGAATGTAGACCAGCCCGCCTGTCATGCCTGCGAAAGCAGGCATCCAGGATTTTAGACCTTAGACCATAGACTGTAGACTTTAGACAGGGGGGTGAAACCCGGATACAGCAAATTGTGGAAAAACCTATAATGCGGTAGAATATTTTACGTTTCATTTAGCAGTCAGGAGAGGTGGCTGAGTGGACGAAAGCGCCCCGCTCGAAACGGGGATTCCGACTAAACGTCGGAACGGGGGTTCGAATCCCTCCCTCTCCGCTTATTCAGATTAGCCAATGAGAAAATCATTTTTACTTATTCTCTCCCACTGCCTGCTGAACCAGGGGGTGAGAGCAAAGGGATTTACCTGCAATAAAAAAATACAGGAAGGAATGCACAGAATAATCTCCCGCCACCACCCTCCCCTTCTCCAGCTACCCTGCCCGGAATTTTCCTTCCTGGGCAAAAGAGAAAAAATGACCTATGACCAGTATGAGAAACTTGCCGGATTCAGGGAACATTGTGAAAAATTAGCAGATGGAATCCAGGAGTACCTGAAAAAATCAGGCGCGCATTGCTTGGTAATAGGAATTGCAGGCTCTCCTTCCTGTTCTCTTTCCCGCATAAAAGTGAAAGAAGGAAAGAAGAAGGGTAAAGGAATATTCATGCAGGAATTAGAGAAAAAAGTTAAAGGTGAATTCCTGGACCTGGATTATGACAACCCGGAAGCTTCCCTGGCAAAAGTAGAAGAGCGCCTGCAAAAACTACTCGGTGCGTAGAACTTTTTCGTAAACCTCCAGTGTTTTCTCTCCCAGGGTATCAGGATGAAAATAGCGGAGAATTTTTCTCTTTGCTTTTTCTGTCATCTTATTTTTCTCCCCGGAATGGGTAAGGAAAAATTCAACTGCCTCCTTTATGCGCAGGGGATTACCCGGCTCCACCAACAGCCCCTCCTTACCGGTTTCTATTATCTCCGGAATACCTCCCACATCACTGGCCACCACAGGGACACCACACAGCATTGCTTCTTTGATTACTGCCGGTGAACCCTCAATCTTTGAGGTAAGCACAAAAACATCAAAAGAGGAAATAACATCCTCCACATCCTCCCTGCCCCCTATAAAATGAATCCTTTCTCTCAAACCCATTGTCTCTGCCCTTCCCCTGATTACCTCCTCCAGGGGACCCTCGCCGGCAATGACAAAATGAGCCGTGGGAAAATCCCTCAGCAACAAACAGGCGAATTCAAGGAACAGGGGATAATTCTTGTGCTCCCTTATCCTTCCCACCATGCCAATCAAGGGCGCTTCCCGCGGGATATTAAGCTCTTTTCTCAATACTCCTTTTCTTCCCGGGAATTTTTCCACATCCACAGCACTGTGAATAACAGTAATACGGGAAGGAGGGATACCTATCTTCTGCACGTTCTCCCGTATCTTCTCTGCCACCAGGATAAAATGGTGGGTCCAGGTATGGTAAAGAATACTGTTGCATAAATTTTCGGGAATAGAAGTAAAATTATGACGTGTCCTCACCACTTTTACTGGCAACCACTGCACCGCAAGGGCCCCTATCCAGTGATCGGTGGAACGGTGGGTATGCAGAATATCTATTTTCTCTTTTTTCAGGACAGTGCGGAGCCCCGCTATTCCCCTGAAATCCAGCTTTTTCCTAATAGGAAGAGGGTGCAGGGGTATAGATTCTTTTTCTGCCTTGCTCCAGAGCGGCGAAGCAGGAGAAACAGCCAACGCGCAGTAAATTCCTTTCTTTTTTAAATACCGGGCAATAAAAAAAATCCTCTGCTCAATACCGCTCCATACTTCTCCCGCATTCACATGCAGTATTCTCATCTCTTCACCAAATGCTCTTCCACCCTATCTTAACCCCTGCTCACTGTTCACTGTGTACTGCTTTCCCACTCCCCGTCTAAAGTCTA
>JALUVB010000011.1 GCA_027021085.1 bacterium | reverse complement strand
CACTACCCAGGCATGGCTTTACCCTTCCTTCCGGCGTTATTCTTATCCTGTTGCACCTGGAACAGAAAGAACAGGTTATGGGAGCAATAAAGCCTATAACTCCTTCCCCTTCTACCTGGTAGTATTCGGCGGGACCGCCACCTTCTACCTCTATTTCCCTCATGGAAAAATATTTCGCCACCTCTCTTTTTACCAGGGACAGCGGGAAGAAAAACCTTTCCCAGGGAAGCGACCCCAGCGAGGGCATAAACTCTATAAACCTCACTGATAAGCGATTCTCAACAGAAAATTTCACAAAATCTATAACTTCGTCCTGGTTTACGTGCCGGAGCACCACCACATTCACTTTCACCGGATTTAATCCTTGCTCGCAGGCCTCTTTTATCCCTCCCAGGACCTCTTTCAGCTTCCTTCTACCCGTAAGCCATTGAAACTTTGCCGGATTTAAAGTATCCAGGCTTACATTCACTCTCTTTAAACCTGCCTCCTGCAACTTTTCTGCAAATTTAGCCAGCAGTATTCCATTAGTAGTAAGAGAAATGTCTTCCAGTTCCGGGAGGAGTGAGAGCTTAGCCAGCAGTTTTTCCACCCCTTTTCTTACCAGCGGTTCACCACCGGTTAACCTGACCCTCCTTATCCCCAGGGAAACACCTATCCTCACCAGCCTTTCTATTTCCCCGAAGCTAAGTAACTCTTCCTGTGACAGTTTATTACCATGAGAATAACAATATAAACAGCGGAGGTTACAGCGGTCAGTAAGCGAAATCCTGAGATATTCAACCCCTACTCTCCAGAATTCCCGCAAAATTATCTCCCTCCCGGATTCCTAAACACCAAATACATACCACCCAGGTAAACCAAAATCATGAAAATGCTATCCCAGCCCATCCGCAAAAAGTGCCGTTCCGAACGGTAAATTATACCCAGGAGAAGTATACAGGTAAGCACTCCTCCGGTAATAAGCGTGATGATTTGCACCGGGGAAGTAAAGGCCAGGAGGTATCCTGAGCGGAAAAAAATGTCGGCATAGAAAGGAATAGCCAGGTTTTGCAGGTTGGCCCCCAGGATATTCCCCACCGCCATATCAGGCATCCCCATGCGAATACAGGAAATAGTCGCGCTGAGCTCCGGCAGGGAAGTAGCAAAAGCCAGGAAAAGCGCCCCCACGAAAGAACGGGAAATACCGGTAAGCTCGCTTATCCGCTCTCCCACATCAGCCAGCCATAATCCCCCGCCCAGAATCAAGAGAGCCAGGAAACAGTAAAAAACCCACCACCTCAGAAAGCCATCACCCCTGTTTCCCGGGAGAGAATTGTTGCCTGAAATACCCTTGTGCTGATGCAAAAAAGTAAAGCGCATGGCAAAAAGAAAGAGTATAAAGATTAAAAAGGTATCCAGCCCCACCCCCAAGAATCCCCAGGGAAGAGGGTGGAGAATAAATCCTGTAAATACCAGTATTATCAATAACGTGAAAGTTCCGGAAAGAATAAGCTTGGGGTTCAGGCGGCGGGTAAAAGACCCCTTTTCCATAAGGTCAAGCACAGAGATAATCAGCAGGTTAAAGGCTACGCTTCCCAGGTTATTACCCAGGGCAAGGTCCGGCTGATGCAGTACCCCGGTCGCGCTTATAGAAGTGAAGAGTTCAGGCAGAGAAGTAGAAAAAGAAAGAAGCAGCAACCCTACCCAGCTTCTCTCCCACCCCATGGCCTCCCCTATTTTATCTCCCACGTAGGCCAGCTTGGTTCCGGCAAAAATAACTATTCCTGAAGCTAAAATAAATTCAAGCCATACCATGCCTAAATACTCCCTATCTTACCTGAACAACCTTATTATCCCCTAAACTATATAACATAGACAACCCGTGGTCAAATTTCCTGCAGCCTCCCTTACTTACACTCCGGGGGTGTA
>JALUVB010000010.1 GCA_027021085.1 bacterium | reverse complement strand
ACTCCACTGCCTTCTCTCAATATACCTAAGATAAGATGTTCCGGCTCAATTTGAAGATGGCCAAAGCGCCTGGCTTCCTCCCTGGCCAAAGTGAGAACCCTTCTGGCTCTTTCTGTAAATCTGTTATACATCTTTATTTAGACATTTATTTTATCCTTATCTCCATTATACCAAATGAGCAACTATCCTGCGGCAATCGGGTTTTTCAACCCTTTCCTGTCTCATATACAGGTGTACCTTTTCTGGTAACTTTTTGGAATTCCTTTTTGATTCTTTCTGTAATTTCTCCCGGTTTCCCACTGCCTATCTCCCGGTCATCGATTTTTACCACAGGAACAATTTCTGCGGCCGTCCCGGTAAGAAAACATTCATCCGCATTGTAAAGACGGTAACAGGAAAACACCTCCTCCGAACAGGGTATCCCCAGCTGTTTTGCCAACTTCATCACTACGTCTCGGGTAATGCCATCAAGCACCCCCACAAATGTAGGAGGAGTAACCAGTGTGCCATTTTCTACAATAAAAATATTATCCCCTGTGCACTCCAAAACCCAGCCTTCCTGATTAAGCATAATAGCTTCTATACAGCCTGCTTTCTTTCCCTGTATCTTGGCTAAAATATTGTTAAGATAATTTAAAGATTTCACCTGCGGGTCAAGGGAAAAAGTAGGATTTCTCCGGGTGGAAACAGTCACTAGCTCCAGGCCCCTTTCATAAATCTCGCTTGGGTAAAGCTCTATTTTGTCCGCAATAATAAAATAAGAAGCTCGGGGGCATTTCTCAGGGTCTAATCCTAAATCTCCTTCTCCCCGGGTAACCACCACCCGGATATATGCATCCTGCAACTGGTTTTTCCTTACCGTTAAAATAATCTCTTTCTTCATCTCTTCCAGGGAAAGGGGCGGCTTCAGCATAATGAAGTGGGCAGAAGAGTAAAGTCTTTTTACATGTTCGTCCAGGCAGAATATCCTGCCCCGATAACTTCTTATCCCCTCAAATACTCCATCACCATAGAGTAAACCATGGTCAAAGATGGAGATTTTTGCTTCTTTCTTCTTCACAAATTTCCCATTCAGGTTAATCCAAATATCCATTTATCCCCCCCTCTCTATTTTGCCGATTTTCTCTAATCTTCTCCTATGCTTCCCTCCCTGGAAACTTTCTTCCAGCCATACCTTCAATATCTGTTTTGCCTGCTCCGGGGCAAGGATTCTTCCCCCCAGACATAAAATATTGGCATCATTGTGATTCCTGCTCATCTTTGCGGTATATTCATCCCAGCATAATGCTGCCCTTATCCCTTTAACTTTATTGGCGGCTATGCTCATTCCTATCCCGGTGCCGCAGACAAGCACTCCCCGGGGAATTTCTCCCCCGGCTACTTTCCTGGCCAGAGCATAGGCATAATCCGGGTAGTCTACAGAATCCTCTCTACTGCAGCCAAAATCCGCCACTTCGTAGCCACGTTTAACCAGCAATCCTTTTAAGAACTCTTTAAGCGGAAATCCGGCATGGTCACTGGCTATTCCTATTAATTTCTTACTCATTAATACTTACTTCTACAAAACCCACGCTATCTGCCACACCCCGGAAAATTAGAGTTTACCATAACTTCTTGCACTTTACCCACTGCATGTACTGCTTTAAAATTTAAAATCCATGGTCTATTTTATCTATTTTTAACTTTTTTTTCACCTCTTCTTTTCTTATAGCACCTTCCCTAAGTATCCCCGCCTCTGTTCTCGATACCCGGATCACAGTGGAAGGAACGCATCTGACAAGTTCTTTCCCCTCTTCCACAACCATCTCGATGCTTCCGCCAAAGTACTCCTTTACTTCCTCCGGAGTACAGGCACTTTTTTCCCCGGCACGATTTGCACTGGTGGACCAAAGAGGGGAAATACGAGAAAGCAGTTCCCGGACAAAGGGATGGTCAGGCATACGGAACCCGACCGTGTTCCAGGGAAATTCAACCTCTTTTTTCTTTTCCAATACGATGGTAAGAGGACCCGGCCAGAATATATCGGATAGTTGTCTGGCCAAGGGAGGGAGAGAAGCAAATTTTTCTGCTTCCTGCAGTGATTTTATAAACAGCGCCAGGGGTTTCTTCTCTTCTCTGCCCTTAAGCAAGAAAATTTTCTTCCAGGAATCTCCTGCTCCATAATAAGAAACAAGCCCATATACTGTTTCTGTAGGAAGCGCAATTACTCCTCCCCTCTCCAGTATCCTTACCGCCCTATCAATGGTTTCTTCTGTAATCATCCAATACTCCCTGCCCGCAGACCTCTTCTCCCGTCACTTAACTCTCCTTGCTTCCCTGTTTGGATAAACTATGAGAGAGAAAACCTTCAATAAAGTGGTCTATATCTCCATCCAGCACTCTCTGCGGATTGGGGTCTTCAATACCGCTCCTGTGGTCCTTAACTAAATTGTAAGGATGAAGAATATATGACCTTATCTGATTTCCCCAGGCAATATCATGTTTTTCTCCCCGCACCTTCTCCAGCTCTTCTTTTCTCTTGCTTTCATAGTAATCAAACAGCTTGGCTTTCAAAATCTTCAACGCCCTTTCCCTGTTCTGATGCTGTGACCTCTCCGCCTGGCACTGGGATATAATGCCGGTGGGCAGGTGAGTAATACGTACAGCTGAATCAGTAACATTGACATGCTGTCCTCCCGGCCCGGAAGCCCGGTACGTATCTATCTTTAGCTCTTCCGGTTTGATTTCCACTTCTATATCTTCTTCCACCTGGGGAAGCACATCTACCAGGGCAAAAGAAGTGTGCCTCCTTCTATTTGCATCAAAAGGGGAAATCCTTACCAAACGGTGAATACCTTTTTCAGTCTTAAGAAATCCATAGGCATACTCTCCTTCCACACTCACCACAGCCGACCTTAACCCCACTTCTTCACCCGGAATAAGATCAAGTATCTCCGCTTTGAACCCTTTTCTCTCCGCCCAGCGGAGGTACATCCGCAGAAGCATATCCACCCAATCGCAAGATTCCGTCCCCCCCGCTCCTGCATGCAGGAAAAGAATTGCCGGCAGACTATCGTACTTACCCTGCAGAAGAAGCCTGAATTCCTTCTCTTTTAATTCCTTCTCTATCGCCTCTATGGAAGCATCAAATTCTTTTACCCATTCCTCGTCTTCCTCAGCCAGAAGAGCCATATCCTCCAGCTCTTTGATCTTCTCTTCCAGAGTTTTCCACTTATCCAGTTCTTCCCGCAGGCGCGAAATTTCCTTCATTATCTGGGAAGCCTGCTGGGGGTCATCCCAGAAACCCGGTAAGTATGACTGCTTTTCCAGCTCTTTCAGACGCTTATCTTTCTCTGCTAAGTTAAAGATACCCCCTTAAGTGGGAGACTTTATTTTTCAAATTTAAAACCCTTTCCTGCATCTTTTCCTCCTTTTCTGCAGTTCTCCTAAAAACTCTTAGAATCACACTGATTTTAACATAATTCCTGTACAGCAAAAATTACCTTGATGTTATTTTATTTATAAGGTAAAATAGCGCTACTTATTGGGGAGAAAACTAATTATAAACCAAATAAATAAAAGGAGGAAGAGATGGCTATCAGAGTAGGTATTAATGGATTTGGTCGTATCGGAAGGTTAGTTTTCAGGGGTGGATTTCAAGACCAGGAAATCGAGTGGGTTGCAGTAAACGATATCACTGATGCCAAAACCCTTGCTTACTTATTGAAATACGATTCTTCTTACGGAATCCTTCCTGTAGAAGTAAAGGCAGGAGAAAAATCCATAGAAGTAGACGGAAAAGAAATTAAAGTGTTAAGCGAAAGAGACCCGGCCAATTTGCCCTGGAAAGAACTGGGAGTGGATGTGGTAGTAGAATCAACCGGACTTTTCAGAGAGAGGGAAAAAGCCCAGAAACACCTCGAGGCAGGAGCCAAAAAGGTGATTATCTCTGCCCCGGCAAAGAATCCCGATGTAACCATAGTCCTGGGAGTGAACCAGGCTGTATACGAAGCTGATAAACACAACATTATCTCCAATGCTTCCTGCACCACAAACTGCCTTGCTCCCCTGGCAAAAGTCCTGGACGACAATTTCGGCATTAAAAGAGGCCTTATGACCACAATACATTCCTATACAAACGACCAGAGACTCCTGGACCTGCCCCATAAGGACCTGAGAAGAGCAAGAGCCGCCGCAATTTCCATGATTCCCACCACCACAGGAGCAGCAAAAGCCATAGGGGAAGTAATACCAAAGTTGAGCGGAAAGATGAACGGTCTCTCCATAAGAGTCCCCACTCCTACCGTTTCCCTGGTGGACCTGGTAGCAGAGCTGGAGAAAGACGTGGATACAGAGAGTATAAACGCAGCATACAAGAAGGCGGCAGAAGGCGAATTGAAGGGGATTTTAGAGTACTGCGATAACCCCTTAGTCTCCAAAGATTTCACCGGCAATCCCCATTCCTGCATCTTTGATGCCCTCTCCACTTACATCACAGAAAACAACCTGGTAAAAGTCTTTGGCTGGTATGACAACGAATGGGCATACTCCATGAG
>JALUVB010000009.1 GCA_027021085.1 bacterium | reverse complement strand
AAATTACAGTGAGAAAGAAGAAAAGATAATCCTCCACAGCCCGCGCATAGAAGGGGCAAATGACCTTTGCCGGGTAGCAGAACTCAATAAGGATAATGCAGGCAACCTATCTATAAAACTTCCTGCCCAGGAAGTAGCGGTTATCCTGGGAAGAGCGCGGGGCTGAAGAAAAAGCAGGAAATAGTAACTTGATTCTTTTTCCCAGGCCCTTATAATATACAAGATTTTGTAGTTTTAAAAAGGCGCTAAAAAGTGAGAAATTGCTGTTTACTTTTTTAGATTCCCGTATAATTACGTATAGAATGGGAGGAGTAAAATGGGAGCCAGGAAGAAACCAAATGTTTTATTCATCATGGACGACCAGCACAATGCTAAGTGTCTTTCCTGCGAGGGGCACCCTGATGTAAAAACACCTAATCTGGATAAGCTGGCAGAAAGCGGGGTTCGTTTTACCCGTGCTTTTGCCCAGAGTGCTATCTGTACTCCCTCCCGGGTCTCTTTTTTCACCGGCCAGTATCTCTCCACCCATGGTGTTTTCGGAAACGGCGGGTGGTTACCCTCGGAAACTCTTTCTTTGGCCCATTACTTGAAGGAAGAAGGGGGATATCAAACGGGTGCAGTGGGAAAATTACATCTGCCACGATGGGAAACTGACGGACTGGATTACAAGAGAATTTGCGAGAAGGCAGATGTTCTCCCGGGAGAAAAAGGTGATTACGCCCAGTACCTTAAAAAATACGGACTGGAGAAATACGAGAGAAAGTATGAGAACCACGAGCTCTTTATGGCCTATGTCTCACAAATCCCCGAGGAACACTGCTTAGAAAGATGGACAGCAAACGAGGCCATGGAATTTATTGAGAAACGCGACCCGGAAAAACCCTTCTTTTTATGGATGAGTTTTGAAAGGCCGCATTCTCCTCATTCCCCGCCTCCGGAGAAGATAGGGGTTTACAACCCTGAAAAAATTAAATTGCCGGAAAAGGTTAGCGATCGTTTCTACGGCAAAGTTTACCGCAGTCGGCCCGGCGTAGAAGATGTCTGGCATATTGACCATTCCGGAGAGAAAATATTTCGCAAGGCTCTATCTTACTATTACACCCTGATTACTTTAATCGACGAGAACATAGGCAGGGTAATCAAAAAGCTGGAAGAAGATAACCTGCTCGAGGATACCATCATTATCTTCACCAGTGACCACGGAGATTTTGCCGGAGAGCACGGAGCTATCGGGAAAAACATGCCCACCTACGACTGCCTTTACCGCATTCCCTTCATCTGGTACTGGAAAGGGCATTTCCTGGCAGGGAAAGTTGATAACCAGTTTGTAGAATCAATAGACCTGTTCCCCACCTTGTGTGACCTTATAGGGCTTCCTATCCCTCCCCAGGTGCAGGGAGAAAGTCTCTCCGGAGCATTGCGCGCTCCAAACCAGGGCCCCTTCCGCCAGGCAGTATTTTTTGAAACCCCCTATGTTAAAACAGTGCGCACCGATAGGCATAAATTAAGTTTCTACTTCAAAGAGAGAATGGACGGAGAACTTTACGACTTGAGAGAAGACCCGGGGGAAAGAAACAACCTCTTCCATGACCCCAGGATGGCAAAGGTAAAAGATGACCTTCTGCAAAGGCTTTTAGCCTGGCAGATAAGAATCCAGCAACCCAGAGTCTTGATGCGGGGATGGGAAGAAGACCCCAACTGGCGCTGGATTCAATACCTGGTGAAAAACAAAGGCTTCGTAAAAAATAAGTAATTATTGAAATGTCTACTACGCAACCCGGGAAGACAGGGATAAACACAGAAGATAAACAGGTAGCTATAATCGGGTTTGGCAACAGAGCACAATCTCTTGTGAGAGATTTCCGGGCTTCCTTAGGAAAGAAGATTAAAGTAGTAGCTGTGGCAGACCCGGATACAACTGCAGCAAAAGAAAGAGTGGCCAAGATGGGGATTTCTGCCCGTATATACCCCACTGCCCGGGAGATGGCAGAGAAAGAACACAGTATAGACGGTTTTCTCATCAGCAGTCCTGACCACTGCCACCTGGAATCCTTCCAGGCCATTGCCCGCTTTAACAAACCCATACTCTTTGAAAAGCCGCTGGAGGGCAAGGAAGAGAATTTTTATAAACTTGCTCAGGAACTTTTGCGCTACCCGGCCCCTGTCCTCGTTGGCCACTGCATGCGCCATGCCCCTATCTTGCAGAAAGCCCGGGAACTAATCGAGCAGGGATGGATAGGAAAGGTAAATTCAATGAGGTTTGTGCAGAACTGCCACTACGGCGATGTGTTCTTCCGGAGCTGGCACAGGAATTCCGCCACCATAACCTCTCTGTTCCTGGAAAAGGCGACCCATGACTTTGACATTATGCACATGATGAACGGAGATAACTATGCAGAAACTGTTTTTGCTTTCTCAAAACGCTACAAGTTCGGGGGAGATAAACCAAACGACCTTTTCTGTGCAGAATGCCCGGAGCAGGTAGAATGCCCGGAAAGCCTGCTGAATCTTTACACAACAATCCGTGGAGAAGACCTGTTGAATGTAGAAGAAAGAGTAGGAAGAAACAAGTGTGTCTGGGCAAAAGAAGCTGATATCAGCGACGATGAGATGTGTCTGATAGAATTTTCAAATGGTGTGCAGGGAGTCTACGTGCAAACATTTTACACCCCTTCCAGCTACCGCGGCCGGGTCTATACCATCGTGGGAGATAAAGGCATCCTGGAAATAGACCTGGGAGAATATCGCGGCAAAATAGAATTCTTCCCCAGGTACGGGACAAGAAACGACCGCATGGTTTACAAATTTGACTACCTGGGCAAAAATCATTATAACGGAGATACCCACTTAGTGAGAAATTTTTTGGGGCTTATGCAAGGGAAAGAGTCTCCCCTGACAACTATCAAAGCAGCAATCGCCTCGGAACTGTTAGGACTGGCTGCTGTGAAGAGTGTCCGAAGCCGTAAGATAGAAAAGGTGGACCCGGGTAAATATTTAGAATAGAGAATAAAATGCCTTCCAGCCAGAGTCCCTTATCCGCAGTCAATCCCGGTTACCTGAAACAAGAATAGTAGATAGTAGCGATTACTTAGTAGTGAGGGAAGAGAGTAAACAGTAAATAGTGAACAGTGAAGAGCTGGTAGTTAGTAGTGAATAGATAGCAGTGGGGGGAGATAGCCGTTACCGATTACCGGTAGCAAGTAAATATGAATAGAATATCCCGCACAGTTAACTTTAAGGTCACACATGGCGTTAAAACCTAAAAAAAGGAGAATAGTCAATGGATAACAGTAAGCAATTGGAGAGCAAAGTTCTTTTCGGTGCTGAAGTGCAGTATTTCCGGCTTGAGCCCAAGGTATGGAGAACAGTGCTGGAAAGGCTGAAAGAATCAGGGCTGGAGACAGTATCATTCTATGTTCCCTGGGAAGTGCACGAAGTAGAGCCGCCCTCCGGACAATGCAGAGAAGGACATTATGACTTTGATGGTCATACCGCTCCTCATCGAAACCTGACAGGCTTTCTTAACCTTATCCAGGAATTGGGACTGAGGGCAAATGTTCGTCCAGGTCCCTTCTGTTGTGCCGAGATGGCCTGGGGTGGTTATCCCCGGCGTATGGTTATGGAACATCCGGAGATAATGGTCTGGGATTGGCAGAACCGCACCCAGCAGGGATACTGGATAAATCGCCGGGAAGGCTCCCAGCCAAGTTACCTGCATCCTGCTTATCTGGAAGAGGTGAAACACTGGTTTGAAGCTGTGGATAAGATATTCAGGGATTTTCTACCGATAAAAGGCGGGCCAATCTGTATGTTAAATTTGGACAACGAGGTAAGTTACATCTGTAAAGACGGGATGTTTGATTCAGATTATAACCCGGTGGTGGTGGGAGAGGGAGGTATTTATCACCAATGGCTGGGACAAAAATACGGCAATGCCTCCAACTTACCCTATACCCAGCGCTACAAGAACATCACTGAGGTTGTCCCTCCCAGAGAACTGGGAGACGACCTGGAGGAAAACCTGCTATATTACTTTGACTGGATTGAATTCAAAGAATGGATACTGGCGGAATACATCAAGCGATTGCGGGAGATGCACATCCAGAACGGCATTGCAGGCATTCAGTTTTATACCAACCTCAACCCTCACCGTCCAGATGGTGTGCCAGCCAACTTCAAGAAATTCTATGAGGCCAGCAGTGGACTTATCGGCTATGACTTTTACCGGGGAACATTCCTGAGTTATTCCGGCTACAGCAGCATGGCACGCATCCTGAAGCTCCTGGATGCGGTAGTACCCACGGTCTGGTCAGCCGAGTTCATGGCCGGTACCTGGAAGGAGGACCTCTCAGGCAGCCGTGTTCCCAAGAGCCATACCGAATTCATGTCCCTGGCCGCACTCTCCCATGGCTGCAAGGGAATCTCTTATTATATGTTCCACGACCGGGAGATGTGGGGCGATGCCCCGCTAAGCAACTTAGGACATCCGCGGGAGAACCTTGAGGCTATAAAGACAGTAACCTCGTTAGTTAAGAGTATACCTGAGTGGGATAATTTAAGAGTATGTTATGATTGTGCTGTTGCCTACTACCGCCCCTACCACTGGCATACCCATCTGGGTGACCC
>JALUVB010000008.1 GCA_027021085.1 bacterium | reverse complement strand
CCCCCGGAGATAGGGTAAACTTAAAGAAAAGCATTGCGGGATGCAGTGGAGCGTTAACGGAGGTAGTTGTGGTTTGTGAGGTTACCATTGATAATTTCTGGGCAATTGCAGCGGATCAATATGGGTACAAAGCTTTGATTCAGGCTAATGGCAAAGCTCTCATCGACGATAATACAGGTTCTCTTACTGCCCACATATGGTGGAATATTAATTATGTTACCCCTAACAATGAAGCTTTTGGGCTTGATGTGATCAATGGAGTATGGGCTATCCCTGCTACAAGACAGATTTATAAATCCAGTTCTTACACTCTTGTGTATACTAAAGTAAATCTTGAAGTTACTTATAATATCCATGGGTTGACATTGAAAGAGTCAAAACAGACCGAGGTAAAAAAATGGTCTCCGTAAAGGAATTAACCCAGGAGGGTAAAGATGGCAAGGACATGGGTTAAATTTCTATCCCTTTTATTAACTTTTCTTTTTTCTAGCGTCAACCTCTATTCTCAATCCATAGAAAATCTGATGAGAGACCTAAAGCAACCCGCAACAAGAAAGAAGAAAATTCAAGACATCGTGGAGTTAGGTAAACTCTTAAAGAAAGAAAAAATGGGCGAAAATTATATCAAAGGTGTCGAAATACTTTATACCACTGCTAAATCTACTCAGGAAGATAAAATTGTCCGCTATTGGTCCATAGCCTCCCTTGCCCTATTAAAAAAGATGGACAATTTGCCTGAATGGGATTTAAAAAGAAAAGAATTAGTTTTTAACATAGTTAGGGGTAAAGAAGATCCGGAATTTCGAGCAGAAGTGGCCCTTTTTGGACTGGGGATTTTTCTGGAGGAAAGAAAAAATAAATTAAATACCTATTCTGAATATATCCGGCTTCTTAAACGGCTCTTCTATGATAGAAATGAAAACTATATGGTCCGTTCCAATGCGGCTCCTTCATTAGCTGTTTTAGGGTTGCTCTCGCAAGAGAAAGAAAAAGCTATCAAAACTCTCTTTGAAATCATGCATTCTATCCCTCCGGCTCAGAAAGATTCTCGTTTCATGGGTAGAGTTATATTAAGTCTCCAGGAAATAACGGGAGAAAAATATCAGAGCCCGGAAGAATGGGAAAGGTGGTATAAGGAAAATTTCCTTAAAAAGTTAAATTGATTGGATTTTACCCTTTGCTCCCAACCCCGATTTGTATCGGGGGAGGAGAGGCCTGTTTTTGCAGGTATGACCGGGGTCCCTATCACTTCACCTTTATTCATCTTTTCTCCTTTCTGTCTAATGTCTAAAATCCTGGACACCTGCTTCCGCAGGTATGACGCGCAGGCTGGTTGATTATCTTTCCTACTTTTTCTTGTCATTCCTGCGGAAGCAGGAATCCATTCCCCCGCTACTCACTACCCGCTACTTACCTGGATGCCTGCTTTCGCAGGCATGACAGGTGGGCAAGAAGCCAGGATACTAAGATAGCGGGAAATTCACTGTTCACTGCTTACTGTTGTCTTGTCTCTTTCTCTTCCCAGTCTACAGTCTAAAGTCTATAGTCTATAGTCTTTCCTGCCTCCCTCGCTACCCGCTACTAACTACTCGCTACTAAAAAGGATTTGCACATGGCGTTATTCTTTGAATCTCTTAAGAAAGATGTGGTGTTATCCCACAGGAAGTTTGCGAAAGTTGAACCAGGCATCAAAGAGTCCCCAGAAGAAGATTATGCTCAGCAGAAGAGGCTGGATAACGAAGAGCAGGTAGATGAAAAAGGAGAAAATCTTGGGGGTTTTGTTTTTCTGGAGGAAGAAACTAAGGTTGCATAGTCCCTGGAGAGTGAATAGAAAGGCAGTGAGGGTGAGTAGGTTTACCCCGGAAGTCCAGAGGAGGGTATCTACTTTCCCCTGCCAGGTGAGGAGCAAACTGATTATAAGGAGCCAGACAGGGAAGAAAGGGGTTTTCCAGCGGGGAAATTCGGGGAAATCGGTTTTTAATTTGTTGAATCGGAATAAAACTCTGATGGAGAGGTAATAATGGGTAAGGATAAGAGAGGTCAAGGAGATGAGCATCCAGGCAGGGAAAGATATGCGGAAGTAGTGGAGTAAGGTTGTTATGGCCTTTGTAACCCGCTGGATTTCGGCTTCTCCCATGCCCATTTTTTTGTAGGCGTTGGTTGTTTCCTGGATAGTATTCTGCAGCAATTGATTAAAGTATGTGGTGAGGGAGAAATCTTTTAGATGGTAGAGAAGGAGCAGGCTTACGGTGACCAGGAATACTGCCCATAAGGAGTTATAGAATATTATCCTCCAGTGAGAGAAAGTTTTTTTAAGCAGTAATAATAGTATGCCCGGGAAGCATACAGCCAGGAGAGAGAAGATGTAAGGGATAAGCATGTTTTTATTCATAATGAATATAAGTAGAAGCGAGATAATGAAGGAGAGGAGTAATTCCCGCCAGGAGAGCAGGAAGAAGGATAATATAAAGGGAATGAAAAGGAAGAAATAAAGTATACTGCCCAGGAAAGGCGCATGTACAGAAGCCAGAAAGCCCAGAGCGCTCAGGATAGGAAAGAAAAAGTAAAAAGAGAAAGGATTCACTGTTTCACGTAAGGCAATAGTCCGGCCATCCGCGCGGTTTTTATGGTGCGAGCAAGCATTCTCTGGTGTTTAGCACAAAAACCTGTATGCCGGCGAGGGAGGATTTTGCCGCGTTCACTGATGTAATGCTGCAAGGTTTCTGTATCTTTGTAATCTATCGTATCCAAATCTTTTTGACATAACCTGCACACTCTCTTTCTGGTGGTTGCAGGAAATTTTGTTGCCCTTTTGGTCAGTTCCATATTCATTCTACTCCTTCTTCTAATTCATGTGTGTTGTCTATGGTTTCTTCTGGATGTACATCTGCTGCCTCGGTGGTATTGAGCTCTCCGCCTATTCTGGAGAGGAATTGTACCCTGTTGGCTACTACCTCTACGATGTTTCGTGTTTTACCGTCACCTATTTCTATACTTCTGTTCCGTAATCTGCCTTCTACAAAGACAGGCCTGCCTTTGGTTAAGTACTGTGTACAGCTTTCTGCCTGTTTTCCCCAGACTTGCACGTTAACATAGCATACTTCCTCTTTTCTCTCCCCGGCACGGTTGGTGTATACCCGGTTAACTGCAACGCTGAGAGTGGAAACCGGGGAGCCTGAGGGAGTAAATCTCAATTCCGGGTCGCGTGTAAGATTTCCCATCACAAAAACTTTATTTAGATTTGGCATCGCTATTCTCCTTTTTTCTAAGTAAAATTACCAGAATGTGGGCATTTTGTCAAATTCATTTTTTCCGGGTAATAAGTTTTCTGAGTACTCTTTCATCGGTTTTGAATGCGGTTTTTAGTTTATCTATGGCTTCGGCAGGTGCCTCAAAATTAAATATGAGATAGTAACCCTCTTCCAGTTTTTTTATGGGGTAAGCCAGCCTTCTTACTCCCCAGTCTAATTTTTCTACAACTTTCCCCCCCTCTTTTTGCAGTAATTCCTCAAAAGCCTGAGTTAGTTTTTCTACTTCCTCTTTTTCTAAGTCTGGACGAAAGATAAGAAGTCCTTCATATAAACGCATTTTTTCTTCCTCCTTTCAGGTACGGAAATGTATGTACAGTATATCCCCGTCATTTACTAAATATTCTTTCCCGGCGATTCTTACTCTGCCTTTTTCTTTTGCCTCGGAGTAAGAATTAAAGCCAACCAGATGTTCAAAATTTATAACTTCTGCCTTGATAAATCCTTTTGCCATATCACTATGTATCTTCTCTGCCGCCTGCACTACGCTTGCTCCCTTTTTCAAAGACCAGGCATGTAATTTATTCCTCGCGATAGTGTAAAAAGTAATTAAGCTTAGCATATCATAACAAACCTTAATCAATTTTTGCAACCCGCTTTTTTGTATCCCCATAATTTCTTTGAATTCTTCTCTTTCACTATCTGAAAGTTGAGAGAGCTCTTCCTCGATTTTTCCGCATAAGAAAAGGACGGGGAGATTTCTTTCTATAAGCTCTGAGGTACAGGGGAAGTCTTCTACCTTTTTGTCTTCTCCCATATTAATTAGATATACAACAGGTTTTAAAGTGATGAGGCCGTATCCTGTCAGAATTTGCTGCTCTTCTGTTTTTAGAGGTATTTCCCTTAGGGGTGTTCCCTGCTGGAGTCGCTCTATTACTTCTGCAAGGAGTTTTTTTCTGGGTATGTCTTCTCTTGCCTTCAACTTGTTAACGGCATTTTGCAGTATATCTAAATCTCTTAAAATTAACTCTGTTTCTATAATATCAATGTCCCCTTTTATATCTAAATCTCCCTTTCGGTAAGGAATATCAGGGTTATCAAAACCTCTTACTACATGAAGTATTAAATCTACGGCTTGAATCTGGGAGAGAAACTGGTTTCCCATTCCCTCGCCTTTGCTGGCTCCTTCGATAAGCCCGGCAATATCCATAAACTCTATCTCTACGGGTATCCCCTCTCCTACTCTTAGGAAATTTTTTAACTTTGATAATCTTTCGTCGGGTACTGCCACTTTCCCTATATTTGGCTCGATGGTGGTGAAGGGGAATTTTTCTACCCTGGCATTGCCTCTGCTGAGAGCGTTAAAAATGGTGGACTTGCCCGCGTTCGGAAGGCCTATAATACCTATCTGCATGTAGAATTATAACAGAAAAGTTTTAAAGCCGTACTTTTATATGAAGCTCGCGGAGTTGGATTTCTGTAACAGTAGAAGGAGAGTTGGTGGTCAGGCAGACGGCCCTCTGGGTTTTGGGGAAGGCAATCACTTCTCTTATTGAATCCGTACCGCTCATAATCATAAGTAGTCTGTCCAGTCCCAGAGCTATCCCCCCATGGGGAGGAGCGCCTGTGCTTAGAGCATCCAGGAGGAATTCGAATTTCTCTTTGTATTCGGTAGGAGAAAGACCAATAATCTCAAACATTTGCTTTTGCACCTGTGCCTGGTGAATTCGGATGCTCCCGCCTCCCAGCTCTTCTCCGTTGAGGATGATATCGTAAGCCCTGCTTCTTATTTTGCCGGGGTTGCTTTTGAGCAAAGGTATATCCTCTTCCTTTGGGGAAGTGAAAGGATGGTGAAGAGTAATCCATCTTTGCTCTTCTTTGCTGTATTCAAAAAGGGGAAACTCTGTGACCCAGGCAAATTTAAGCTCATTCGAATTTATCAGGTTCATTTTCTTTGCCAGGAAGTTTCTTAGGTTGCCCAGTATTTCCAGCGATTTTTTCTCTTCTCCGGCTACCAGGATAAGGAGGTCTCCTGTTTCTATCTTTCCTGTATTTTTGAGCTTTTCGATTTCTTCTCCTTGCAGAAATTTTGCAATAGGAGATTTTACCCCAGAGGCTCTGAATCCTATCCATATCAGCCCTTCTGCTCCGAGTTCCCTGGATTTGCTTATTAGCTCTTCCCTTTCCTTAAGAGAGAACTGGCTCCCTTGCGGAATGTTTATTCCTTTAATGCAGTCTCCTTTTTCTATAACTTTCTGGAATACCCGGAAGGAGGTGGAGGTAAAAACTTCTGTGAAATCCCGGATTTCCAAACCAAATCTCAGGTCAGGACGGTCTGTGCCGTAGCGTTGAAGACATTCTGAATAGGAGAAAGACGGGAAAGGGGGAGATATTTCTTTCCCCAGGAGTTTCTTGAACAGGTGCTGTAAGAGATTTTCAGTAACTTCCATTATTTTCTTTTCATCTATGAAAGACATTTCCAGGTCGATCTGGGTAAATTCAGGCTGACGGTCTGCCCGCAGGTCCTCGTCCCGGAAACATTTGACTATCTGGAAGTATTTATCCACTCCTCCTACCATCAAGAGTTGTTTGAAAAGCTGGGGTGATTGTGGGAGAGCATAGAATTTGCCCGGGTAGATACGAGAAGGCACCAGGTAGTCTCTTGCTCCCTCGGGAGTACTGCGGGTGAGGAAAGGTGTCTCCACCTCCCAGAAACCATGGGAAGAAAGAAACCCCCTGATTGTCTGGGCTGCATGGTGTCTGAGCTTAAGACGGTTAAGCATTTCCTCTCTTCTAATGTCCAGGTACCTGTATTTTAATCTCACCTCTTCAGTGAGCTCTTTTTCATCAATAGTGAAGGGAAGATGAGCAGGGGTAGAGAATGTAGTTAATTCACTGCCTATTACTTCTATCTTTCCTGTACTGATACGTAGGTTTTCTGTGCCTGCCGGCCTTTTTCTTACTATGCCTTTTATCCCTACTACGCTTTCGGATTTTAGCTTTTTTACTTTTTTATGCAGGGAAAGATTATCCTCGGGGTTGAAAACAACCTGCACCACTCCTTCCCTGTCGGCAAGGTCGATAAAAGTTAACCCTCCATGGTCCCGGGTTCTTCTTACCCATCCATATAGCTGTATTTCTTTACCGATGTGTTCCTCCCCTACCTCACCACAGTAGCATGTCCTTGGGGTAATTTCGTTTTTCATTGTTTAATAATTTCTATGGCTTCTTCTTTGCTGAGCAATTTTTGTTCTCCCGTATCCATGTTTTTCAGGAGAACTTTTCCTTCTTTTATTTCGTCTTCTCCCAGGATAACGGAGTACTTGGCTTTTACCCGGTTAGCTGATTTCAACTGGTGTTTGAGATTCTTTCCCGAGTAATCTAAATCCGAGGTTATCCCCCTTTTTCTTAACTCCTGGGTTAGGCAAAAGGCGGGTAAAAATTCTTTTTCGCTTACATAGCAGGCGAAAGCCTGGATGCCGTTTCTGTCCGCTGGTGTTTTACCTTCTTCTTTTAAAGCCAGCAGGATTCTTTCCAGGCCTAAAGCAAAACCGCAGGCAGGAGTGTATGCCCCCCCGATTTCTTCTACCAGGTTGTCGTATCTTCCCCCGGCTAAAATAGTGTTTTGAGCCCCTAATAGATTGTGTTGAAATTCAAAGGTAATGCCGGTGTAATAATCCAATCCACGCACCAGGTGAGGATGAAGATGGTAACGCACATGCAACTCTTTTAAGGTGTTCTCAACTTTATGGAGGTGGTTCTTGCAGTCATTGCAGAGATTGTCAAGGAGGGAAGGCAGATGTTCGGCTAATTTTCTGCACTCTTTAACTTTGCAATCAAATATTCTTAAGGGATTCTGTTCAGTCCTCCGCTTACAGTCCTTGCAGAGTAAATCAACCCTGTTTCCCAGGCTCACTTTTAATTTCTCTACAAATGCCTTTCTATCCTGCAAACAGCCTACACTTCCCAATTCGAGGGTAAAATCTTTAATAGCCAGGGTTTCCAATATTTTAACTCCCAGGTAGATAATTTCGGCATCAAGGTAAGGACTCCTGCAGCCCAGCACCTCTACTCCTATCTGGTGAAATTCCCTTTCCCTGCCGGCCTGGGGCTTTTCATAGCGAAAAAATGAACCTCGATAGAAATAGCGAACGAATTTTTGCCTCCCGTAAATTCCTTCCTCTACGTAGGCTCTTACCACGGGTGCAGTGCCTTCAGGGCGAAGCACTACTTCTCTGCCGCCTTTATCTTTGAAGGAAAACATCTCTTTTTCCACTATGTCCGTAGTTTCGCCTATACTGCGGGTAAAGAGGGCTTTTCTCTCCAGCGTGGGAGTGATTATTTCTCTGAAGCCAAAAGTTTTTATTGTTTCTGTAATTTTATTCTCTGTGCTGCGCAGTATTTCGGATTGAGGAGGAATGAAGTCAGTCGTCCCTCTAAGACGGGTATATTTTGCCATAATCAGAAAATGAGGGAGGTAACGGTTTTGGCAATGAGGGCAAGGGCAATGGAAGCCATACCCACCAGTCCCATTCCGCAGGAGTAACCAGCCAGGATTATGGGGGTGTATTTCCTCCAGGTTTCTTTGCCGATTCTACGGGCAAAGAAATATCTGCCCAGGAGAGCACCTACAAACATGGGGAAAGCAAAATGGGGAAATATAGCTACCCCTCCTACCAAGCCATAAAATAGAGATACGGGAATACGAAACATGGCTAAGGCCGAATATAAAACAATTCCTATACCCGAGCTTAGCAATATATAGGATGGATTTATTGCTTTGAGCATCCACTTAGCTCCTCCTTCCAGGGTGGCCGTGGCCCAGAGAGATTTAAATATGGCACTCATGGGCCACATCTTTTGTACAAAGGGGTAAGTGGAAGAGGGAATGGGCCCCATTCTCCATATTATCTGCCAGAAAAGGAAAGAGGCAACAAGCATGATACCTAAGGCGGTAAATTCTGCCTTGACCCAGGAGGGGAAACGTGTATGGGTGAGGTTAAGCTCTTCGAATCTCTGGGTTACCCATCCGTGGTTGAAATAAGGAACAGGAGCAAACCAGATACCTGCACCTTTGTAACCGGAAAGGATAAAGGTCCCTTCTCTTACCATGGGAAAACTTATGCCTGTGGCCACACCGGTTATCCCGAACATACGGGCGGAGACAAAGGAAAGCAACGGGGTAAGCACGAAGCCGAAGACAATGAAAATCCACAAGGGAAAACTGGGGACCAGAATATGACATATGACAATATAGGCAGTAGTAGAAAAAAGCCATACTACCAGCGAAAGCCAGATGGGAAAGTCTCCTCTTCCTGCCGGTGATTTTCTTATCCTTCTCTGGGCAGGAGGTTTCATGAAAGTCTTTATCACTTTCCATATACCAACCAGGGCTACTACTATACCCAATCCAATAGTTACGGAAATCCAGATATCCATCGTGGTGGCCACCTTGGCCGGTATCACGGTCATACCCGGCCTCCAGCTGCGTATAATACCAAGCTTGTAAAAAATTGGATTCATTACCGTGTTAGCCAGGAAAGAGCCCAGGAAGGTCCCTATTACCACCCAGAAGGGAAGCAGGAAGCCAACAAAAATCCAGGTTAAATCTGTTCCCCAGCCAAATATGGCAGCGGGTAAATGAGCACCAAGGTCAGAAGTGCCATCTACCCAGGGTATGGGGAAGAGCATGAATGGTTTCGCCATTACCAGGCCGGTGAAAGTGGGAATTACCACATAAAAGAGGCCGAAAATTATTCCGATCATGGCAGAGATAGAAAAAATTCTCCAGCGCCATGTTTCTTTCTTTGCACTACTTTCGGCCAGTGCCGTGGCGCCTTCTGCTGCCACCGGTGCCATAGGGAAAGGTAAACGCTCTATATCAGCAGTGAGTTTATAAAAAAGGTATCCCAGGCCAAAGTAATTTAAGCGGAAAAGAACATTATTCCCTACCAGGAGAAGGATAGGAATAATCCAGGCTTTGTCCAGGAAAGTCCTTTTGATTAATGCTTCAGAACCGGCAGGAGGCACTACCCAGGAAGGTATTTTATCGGATAATCCGAAAGCTTTTGCATAGGGTGACTGGATTAGATACTGCTGCCATATTTTCTCGGCGAAGGCTCCTCCCTGGAGTACAAGGGATGCTGCTCCCATGATGAGACCGGGTGCCACCAGGCTGGAGGCAATAATATATATAATATAGATCTCCTGCTTTTTTAATTGCACCAGGGAACGCTTGGCTATTTCCACGAAAAGGATAATGGTTACCCATTGTGCGGCTCCTCCTATGCTTCCTCCTGTAATCAGCCCCAGGTAAATTGCCCCGGGTAACATGATGAAGCCTATAAATAGAGCTGCTACGACGGTTTTAATATTAAAACCGTCTTCGAATTTTTCTTCCTGCTGTTTTGCATTGGTGTTTTTTATCTCTTCCATATCTCACTCCTTCTCTCTGAGTAATGATTCTCCTTCTGCGTGGTATTCGCGCTTAATTTTCGGGCTTAGTGTTCTCCAGACCAGGAATTGTTTTCTGAGAGTATCAAGGAATCTGCGGTTAACTCTTTTCCATGCACCTATTTCCCCACTTCTTCTTTTCAGGATTACCTTAATCAGGTAAACGCCGAATTCTCCCGTCGGTATTGCTTTTAATGTGGCATGTTGGCTCACGCCCAGGTCAAAAGGTGCCAGGTGCACTATCATTTCCATTGAGTAGCCCTTTTCTCCTTTCCAATCAAAAGGTTTAAATTCTACTCCCTGGGTGAAAAATGTTCCAATGGATTCCTCCGTATAAGCAGAAAAGTAATTTCGGAAGAAGACATAGACACCGAGAATTTCTTTTCCACTTATAGTGAAAGGAAAATCAAATTCCCAGACATCACCTTCCGGCTCAGGAAGTTTCCATCTGCGTGTAACGTCCGGCACAGATAGCTGGGATGCTTTGCGAGCAGGATAAAGAGTGGAAAGCATTACCACTGCCATGACGATGAGTGTGGAGGTAACCGCAGAAAGGGAAGAGTAGTTCAGGGTAAGACCGGTAAGGAATCCGAAAGTGGTAGTTAATTTTGCTACAACTTGCCCTAAGAGATAGCCGGCTACTGCTCCCAGGACTGCATAGACTGCTGCTTCGGCTATGAAAAGGGCTGCTATGTGTACAGGGGCAAGCCCTACGGAGGAATAGGTGCTTATTTCTTTTATCCTTTCATATACGGAGCCCAGCATGGTATTCAGTACAATAAGTGCAGCAATAAGTATGGGAATGGCCAGGTTTCCCATGCCTCTGTATGAGGTAAGCCCTACAGAACTGTAAACCCATACTTTATCCCCTACTCCAGTGAAGATAGTCAGGCCAAGACGGGAAACGAATTTTTCTGCCTGGGCAATTATGTCGGTACCCTCGGGGAAGGAAAGAACCATTGACTGCAGTGTGCCGCCGTTTTCCATAACAAAACGGTAGGGAAGGAAGGGAACAGTGGAATATTCGCTGTGGGTGAAGGATTCCATGGTGGTTTTCCCCATTCCTGCCATAACTGTTTTTTCCTGTTTAACTTTTTCTAACTCCTTCGATCCCATCATGCTGAAATTGACGGGTGTAAGCCTTTCATCATCCAGGTCATGCAAGTTTTTCATGGCTTCGTCGTTGAGAATACCTATTACTCTGACCTCTTCTCCCAGCAAGTTTAGAGAAATTTTCCCTACGTCTTCTTTCTTTATTTTGAGAAGATTGGCAAGTCTTAGAGGAAGTATTATGACATTCTTTTCTCCTGGTTTAAACCATCTTCCGGCTATCAAAAACCTGGAAATGCGGGTAATCTTATCTTCTTCCGGGACTACTCCCACCAGGCCTGAAGCATAGGCAAATTGCTTATCGTTTCTCAGTTTTATGAAAGTGGTTGATTCCAGGACGGGAGAGATAAGCCAGGAACGGGGAATTACCTTAGCTTCATTAAAAAACCCGCTTCTCAAATGTTCCAGTACAACTTCCTCGAAAGGATTCCATGACCTATCCCTTATCAAGATGCCCTGGTAGAGAGGTTTGTTATCTCGCAGTACCCGGTTGTACTTCATGAAAGTTTTTACGGAAGTAAAGGAAAGCACGGTGAAAGTGAGAAGAATCAAGGTTATTGAAGTTAACCAGGTTCTCACCTTTCTTCTCTTCATGTTGGAGACACCCAGGGTGAAGGCGGCTGCTGTAGCGCTAATTCTGCCTACGTCTGCTTCGTGTACCTTGGCTCTCTCCCTTTTCATCCTTTGCATCTGCTCTTCAAATTTACTGCTAATAATAGAAACCACGATTACAGAAAGAGAGAGTAGAATAAAGGAGAGCAGGATTACTTCCGGGGTATTGGCCAGACGAAAAGCGGGATGGACCATGCGCATTATCCAGTAAATAAAAAGAAAGATAGCGAAAACTCCCCCTAATTGTTTTTTAATATCCGCAAAGCCAAAAAATAATCTTTCGGCAAAGTAAGCAAAGGGAAGAAGGATTGCCAGGTAGAAGATGATTCCTTTGATAACATCGTTTGAAGTTGCTTTTACATCAGGATATGCGCGCGATTCTATTGCTAAGGCCTGGCGGGAAAACTTCATAAATTTGTCCCATACCCTGTTTTTGAGTGCTTCTTCTGCCTTCTTAAAGGAGTCCCATGCCCATTTATGTAAACTCTCCAGTCTTCGGTTGCTTATTCCATATCTAATCAGGTTTTTAATCCGGAATTCGTCCAGGTAAAGCATGTCATGGGCACCCTGGTAAGGAGTACGAATGATTGAATTAGTTTCTTGTGGGTTGAAGCCTTTACCTTCAGAACCTTCTTTTGTTTCCCAGTTCTGGGAATTTAGTAGCAGGTATCGTTTGCCCAGAGGACCTGAGCTCCCCAGTATTTTTACCCAGGATTGAGGTTGGGCAAAGACTACTCCTACTGGTTCACTATCAGAAGACCACACCCACTCGCGGGGGACGAACCTGCTCTGTCCATAGGCATAGGGAGTGCTGTTTGCCCTGTCAAAAACATCTATACGATCAAGAGAAATGAGAAATGCCGGGTCAATAAGGTCAAATACATTTATAGGCTTGCAGGGGAAAAGAACAATCATATGTTCATTTTCCACGTTGGTCATTTTAACCTGGAGTGGGTAATTTTCATTACCATTTACTCCTAAATCCGGGGCAAGAACAATTTCTCCGGTAGTAGGATCCAGTGCATAACCTTCCAGATAATAATTGGTGCTTTCTGATAATGTGACATTAACAGCATTAAAAATTGCTTTGCCCTTTTTGTCGGTCATTCTTAGCCTTAGCGTCCTTACCCCCATATACTCCTTCTCCTGGCCGGTGAGGTGGACATAGGCAATAGCTCCGGACACAGGGTTAGAAGGGACAAAAGAAGTGCGGGGATTAAAGGTTACTAAGCGTGCTTCTAAGCTTTTCAAGCCATCCTTCAATTCTGTCTGGAAGGAGGGGAAAAGATCTTCGTCGTTTATAGCCTCCTGCAGCAGGCTGTTCAGGAAACGGGACTGCTTGCGGATGAAAGCAAGGTTGTACCTGTCCAGCGTATCAAAAGGAGTATCCAGGTAGTTTCGGGAATCATATATGGTAACAAGATTAAGGGCAGGAGTTCCTGAAAGCAGAACAGGAGTGCCCTCTACCTTTATTTTTTCTAAGATAAGAGTATCCCAGCTTATTCCCTTTACCGGGCTTATTCCATTTGTGAGGGTGTTTTCCGGGATATATCCGAGACGGGCAGATACTTTTTTATTATACTCTTCAAATTTTTTGCCCAGGGGAGCAAAAAACTTCTGGTAATAGAAATCGTTCGTTCCGTGCCAGACACCTATCTCATCGGTCCCGGGTGAGAGGTCCAGGGTAATGAAAAGACTGGCATTGATTGGCTCTTTTATCTTGTTTCTGATGAACCTATGTTTGCGTAAATGTCTCTGTGTAAAGGCTACAATCCCGGAAAGGTTTTCGTAATGACCGGTGGTAAAGAGAAACATTATGCTTCTCTTAGGAGGGTTCTTGACGAAATCCTCGACTATGTTTAGAAGGGTGGCAGTGTTGAAGGCAGAAGTTGCTCCCGGAGCAAAATCAGGAATAACGGAAATAGAGTCGTAGAAAGTAGAGAGGATTATCAACTGTTCCTTGAGTTTGGGGTCAGAACCTTTAAGCGTAGCATAAATATTGTAGGATTTAACCTTTTCCCAGTCCATTCTCCCTTTCAAGGTTCCTTCTGTATTTTTGTCACTTAAAAGGGATAGAAACTCTGAAAAGTACTTTCTTGGTAACCAGTAGCGGGGAATATCCAGGGGCTGGGAAAGAAATTTTCTCTCTGCTTCATAGCGGGAAGTATTCTCGGGCTCTATAAATACTATTGCCTTAGCTCCTAACATGGCCATGTTTAACCAGGCAGTTCCCGAATTGAAATCCAGGATAAGTATATTGTCTTTTATTTTTTCTCCGGTTATATCTTTGTAATTTGCTTTTCCCGCATAAATAATTCTTCCTTTTATGCCTTCAGGGGGGACAGTAGGGGTTCTTACCAGGTTGGGCCAGAGAGGGTAAACCGGGAAAACCTTGCCTTTTAAGGTGAGCTCTCCGCCCCTGGAGACGGGAACTGTAACCTCTACTGCTTCTTTCTTTACTTCCAGGCCAAGGTTTTTGAGAAAGTTCTCTATGTATTTGGCTGCCTTTTTATTTCCCGGATATCCGGGAATTCTGGATTTAAGAGAGGAAAAATATTCTATGTGCTGGGTTAGTTGGTCAGCGTATCCTGTGATAGTAAGAGAAAATAAGAAAAAAAATATGAAGATAGTGCAGCTTAATTTTCTTATCATTTATCTCCTCCTCTAAATCCAGAATACTGTGTTTCCTGTCATTCCGGTGAGCAAGTCTATTACGAACCACAATCCTGCTGCAGAATACTGGCCTAAAATCAAGCCCAGGAAGAACGGACGTATTCTGAGATAAATTCTGGGTCCTCCATATCTCAGGATGAGAAACTTTAAAAGCCAGGCTAAAAATATGGAAAGCCAGAGCATATCTATCCAGTTCACCGAGCCTATGGCAAATCCGATAGGATGCAATGGCCACCAGAGAAATCTTTCCCGCATGAACATGAGGAAGAACATGAATCCTGCTCCCACCCCCTTGGCAAGTAATCCTAAGCTATTGGGAGGAGTGGGATGAAGGATTTTATCGGTTATTGTTTTCAAGGGGTTTGTTGCATTACCAACAAAGTACCAACGGTTCAGGTTTATTCCTCCGTAGGTATAGGCAAGATGGAGGTCTACTACTACAGAAGCTACTATTGAAATCACCACGGCAAACAGTATGGACCAGAAGATTAGCCTTCCTTTCTCTTTCACGCCTTCTTTGAGTATTTTTAAAGAGTTAGAGACTGCAGACATGACGAAAGTCCTTATATCTGCTGCATAGGCATAAGTGAAGTAACTTGCTACCAATCCTTTCTGTCCTAATAGCGATGTTCCCAGGGTGGAATAAGTTTGGGGAAAGGCTATGCCAGGAGCAATAAGCGTGGGGATGCCTCCCTCAATGACTACCCGTACAACTCCCAGGAAGATTATTATTGCCAGCGTGAAGAAGAAAATAGCCGGGATAGGAGGAATACCGGAGAAAATCAACCAGGTTATAGAGATAATATAGGCAACTATTGCACCCCAGAAACTTATCTTGTAAGGAAGAAGTTCTCCCGAATCATCTATGTTGCCTCTGCCTATTGCCTTTCTGAAAACTTCTTTCAAGTGTCCCCGTGCCATCCAGAGCCCGTACAATACAAAGGTAATAAAAGCACCTGTACCTACATGGTTGAATATCACATCCCTGGTACCATAAATGCCGAGGTTCTCAGGAGAGGCTATTCCTGTGATGTTAAAGACCCCGGAGAGGGTTTGATAAACAAGCGAGAAAAACCAGATGCTGAAAGATACTTCCAGGTTTACCAGGTACAGAAGCCCCAGAACAGGAAAACTCAGACGAAAGTAGAGAGAACGAGTCTGGCGGAAAACCAGGATATTATTTGCCAGGTTTATCTGGGGAATACCGGGAATATAGTTATGAAGAGCATTTATCGAGCTTAATAGAAAGGGGACAGCAAATCCCAGCCACATCAAGGGATTGCGGAAGAAAGGAGGAAGGAGGGAAGAAGGATTATCCTTTTTTACCATTTCCAGGGGAAGCTGGGTAAGAGGAAAGATAAGCCTTTCTCTTTCTATCCATTGTTTTGCCATGATGGCAGGAATGAAAATCATCAATAAGTAAAGAGAAAGTAGAAAAGGAGACCAGAAAAGCAGTGGTTTGAACCATACCCCCCAGGGCACGGAGGCTCCTTTACCCGCTCCTTCATAGAATAACCTAATTGCTTCTGTATTCTGGGGAATGAGCCAGGGTTTGATATAGGGAAGTATAAGGGTATCCCAGCGATTTTCTGGAGAGGCGAAATACTTGGGAGCAGCTATGAGGGATAGTATCTGAGAGCCCAGCCCCATGGTGGTTATGGAAGAAGCCACCAGAAGCATGATATACACCTGGAGTAGCTCTCCGGAAGAGAGATGCCAGGATCTTCTTAACTTTCCTAATAATACGTTGAAAAAGATGACCAGGACCAGGAACAAAAAGACTCCTGCTACTGGCACATGGTCGATGGCCATGTAGGAACCGTGCACCACATTTATGGAATAATGTGCCATTAACACGGCCAGGAGAGAGAAAAGGGCTCCTATTATCATGCCTCTGTAGGTAGCCCGGGTATTTGCTGGCTGAGGTGTCAAATTTTCCATCCTGAGAGCATTTTAAATAAATTTGTCTTAATTTTCAATCCCTTTTTTAGAAAACAACCGGATTTTTTCCCAGGCACCTGCGCATTCCGGATAATTGTTAAGCTCATTGATAAATTCTTTGTAAGCTTCTTTCTCTTTCCCTTCTTTTTCCAGAATAAGTCCCCTGAGGTAATGTAAGTTGGGAAAAAGAGGGTAATTTACTTTTATTTTATCCAGCTCTCCCCAGGCATTTTTCCATTTTTCCGCCTGAAAATAAAGAAGGGATAAATTAAATCGCAGCTTGGGATCATCCGGGTAAATCTTTAAAGCTTCCTTATGAAATGCGATTCCTTCTTTTATCCAGCCTTCTTTGATGTAAAGAACGCTCAGTTTCCTGGCTATTCCTATTTCTTTCTTTTCTTCCCATTCCTTTTTCCATAGTTCTTTGACTTCCTGGTTTTTGCCTTCCCAGAATAGTGCTTCTCCTTTCTCGTCGTTTTTAAGGTTTTTGGTTTTATTTATTCCCTGTAGAATTACAGATGCTATAGCCAGGATAGAGAGGAAAGAGATGAGGTAAATTGCCTTACTTAGTGAATTTTTCATATTCATCTTTCATTTCCTCTCTCAATTTGCGAATCAGTCTCTGGAATCTTTTGGCTCTGTTTATAAGCACTCCTACAAGCACAAAAAGGAAGAAAAACATTATGAATCGGTACCCTTTTCCAGGCCAATTGAATATTACCGGCCAGATAGAAAAAATAGATATAAATATAAGGATATTCTCGATTATCTCAACCTTTTTCATGAGAAAATAGATTCTACGTAATCACGGGGAGAAAATTTTACCAGGTCATCCCATTTCTCCCCTACTCCCACCCATTTTACCGGTATTTCAAGTTCACGTTCTATTTGAAGTATTATCCCCCCTTTGGCTGTTCCGTCAAGTTTGGTAAGTGCTATTCCCGTAATATCAAGTGCATTGTGGAAGACATGTGCTTGTTGGAAGCTATTCTGTCCTACGTGGGCATCCAGCACCATTATTACTTCCTGGGGCGGTAAGAGAGGGGAATAATTAAATTTCGCGGAAAGAACTCTTTTAATCTTCTTTAGTTCTTCCATGAGGTTTTTATCCGAATGCATTCTTCCTGCCGTGTCAATAATGAGAAAATCATAGTTTCGTGCCAGAGCGGACTGCAGAGCATCAAAGGTTACTGCCGTGGGGTCAGCACCGTATTGGTGTTTAACCATGTCAGCTCCCACCTTTCTGGCAATTAGTCCAAGTTGCTCTATTGCAGCGGCACGGAAAGTATCACTGGCAGAGAGCAGCACTTTTTTCCCTTCTTTGACAAAGGAGGAAGCAAGTTTGCCGATGGTCGTGGTTTTACCTACACCGTTCACACCTACCATGAGAAGGACGGTGGGAGGAACAGGAGAAATTATCGGTTCTCTGTTTAGGGGAGGGAAAAGGGAAAGAATTTCTTCTTTTAAAATTTCCTGTATGTTTACACCTTTTCGTTTTTTTAGTTTCTCCATTAGAATATCTACTGTCTGGATGCCCATGTCTGATTGAATAAGTATTTCTTCTATCTCCTCCCAGCCATGGTCTTTTCCTCTTCCCAGCCGGGAAGAGAAAAGATTTCTCATCCTTCCCAGACCTTTAAAAATTTTAGTTTTCACTGATTTCCGCTGCCTCCATAAAATTCACGGATAATATCTTTGAGATACCAGGTTCTTCCATAGTTATGCCGAATAGAGCATCTGCCTCAGAGAGTGTTCGCTTGTTATGGGAAATAATAAGAAACTGGGTGTTGTCTTTCAATCTCTTTAAGAAGTTGAGCAGCTTGCTTACGTTCGGGTCATCCAGGGGAGCATCGATTTCATCCAGCATGCAGAAGGGCGAAGGCTTTATCCGGAAAAAGGAAAAAAGGAGTGAGATTGCTACCAGGGCTCTTTCTCCCTGGGAAAGCAGAGATAAATGAGAAGGTTTTTTACCGGGTGGTGAGGCCATTATTTCCACTCCTTTTTCTTCAAAATTCTCCTCTTCGGTTAATTTCAAGTCAGCTTCTCCTCCTGCAAAAATTTCCTGGAAGGTGCGGGAAAATTCCCTTCGTATCTCCTCAAATACATCCAAAAAGCGCCTTTTAGCCTCTTTTTCCAGGTGTTTAAGCGTACTTCTCAGCTCATCTATACTCTTTTCAATGTCTTCCTTCTGGTTTAGGTAAAACTGGTATCTCTCTTCTATTTCGTTTTCCTCCTCGATAGCAGTTAAATTTACCTCTCCCAGACGTTTTAACCTATCTCTGAGGTAATCCAGGTCTTCTTCTATTATACTTAAATTTTTGTCTTTCCATCGGTCAATTTCTACCTGGTAGAGAGAATATATCCTGGAGTATATGTTTCTCATCTCTCCTTCTATACGGGTGAAAGAAAGCTCCTTTTCCTGTAATTGATGGAGAGTTTGCTCCCATTCTTCTCTCATTCTTCGGCTTCTCTCTTCTTCGTTTCTGCGTTCTTTTTCCTTCTCTTCCTTCATCTGCAACAACTTGCTGCTTTCTGTCCTGATTTCCTGCAGTTCTTTTTCGTTTTTCCCCCTCTCTTCTTCCAATTCTTTTATTGCCTTAGTTATCCCCTGCATTTCATCTGCATACTTATCTTCCTCCATTTGTCCCTGTACTTTATCCCTTCCCAGTTTTTCTTTCCTTTTTTTCAACTCGCTCAAGTTAATTTTTACATTTTCCAGGTTGACTTTCCAATGGGAGATTTTCTGCACAGTATCCTGCATTTCTTCCCGTAATTTAAAAACTTCCTGTGCTATGTTATCAATATTTTTCCCTGCTTCTTTAAGCTCATCTGCCACAAGGTTCTTTTTAGTTTCTTCTTTTTCTTTTGTCTTTTCCATCTCTTTCAGTGCTTTCTTGCTATCTTCTATTTCTTTCTCCCATTCTTTTTTCTCACTATTTAGGGCCTGGAGAGCATTTTCAATATCTTTCTCTCTCTGGGTAAGTTGCCGCTGTTTTTCTTTCCACTCCTCTATTTCTTTCTCTACCTGTGATTGCTCCCTTAATTTACTGTTTAATTGGTCTTTTAATTCACTCAGTAATGCTGCTTTTTTCGCCACTTTTTCTTGCCATTCCCTTATTTCCTTTTCAGTCTCTTTCAGTCTGTCTATCATTGCCCGGAAGCGTTTTTCTCTTCCGGTTACGATCGACTTCTCATCGTACACCGCAGTTATCAAGCCATTAGGATAAATGACCTCCCCTTCTCTGGTTATCAACACCTCGGAAAAATTCCCTTTCTTAATGTATTCTTCAGCTTCTGAAAGGTTGTTTACCCAGCTGGTTTTTTCTTCCGGGGGTAGAAATTTTGAAATTATCTCCGGCCCTTTCATTTTTCCCTGCCAGTATTTGACAGCATGCTTCTTTCCTATGATAAGTTTTACCCTTCCCTTTTTTTCGCGTTTTGCCTCTTCTAATAATTGCTTAGCTTCTTTCCAGTTATCTACCCATAAAGCATCAACAAGGTGAACAAAAAGCGATTCAAATGCTTTGAGTGCTCCGGTTTCTACTTCTACCAAGTCACCCATAAAGGATAAATGTGGGTATTTTGTTTTCAGGTATCTATTGCCGGAAGGAATCTGGGAATCTCCCTTAAGAATTTCTTCCCACAGGGAGATTTTTGCGGCAAGCGCTTTTTTAATATCAATTTTTTCCTGCAGGTTATCTCTAAATGCATC
>JALUVB010000007.1 GCA_027021085.1 bacterium | reverse complement strand
AAGGATTGCAGGAAGCTGTCCTGCAGGCAGTAAGAGAGAAAGGGATAAATGCCTGTCCGCCCCTTTTTATCGGCATAGGGGCAGGGGGAACGGCAGAAGAAGCATTAAAATTATCCAAGCTGGCTTTGCTGAACGAATCTCCCCTTACTGAAAAAGAGGAAGAAATACTGGCTGCAGTGAATCAACTGGGAATAGGCCCGGGAGGAGCAGGGGGTGAATTTACTGCCCTAAGGGTAAAAGTGCTCCAGTATCCCACTCACATCGCAGGGCTTCCCGTAGGCATAAGCCTGAACTGCCACGCATTGCGATACGCAAGCAAGGTTATTTAAATTTATGGAAGGGAAGAGAGTTATTACACCCCTGAGCGGGGAGAGCATCCTGCATTTGAAAGCAGGAGACATGGTCTCTCTCAGCGGCAGGATTTATACAGCCCGCGACTCCACGCACAAAAGACTCCTGAATTACCTTGCCGAGGGGAATGCCCTCCCTTTCGAGCTGGAGGGAGCGGTCATTTACTACTGCGGCCCCACTCCCCCTCCACCCGGCAGAGTAATGGGCTCATGTGGCCCTACTACCAGCATGAGAATGGATATTTTTACTTTGCCCCTGTTAGAGAAAGGGATAAAAGGGATGATTGGCAAAGGAAAAAGGAGCCAGGAAATTATCGCAGGGATAAAGAAATTTAAGGCAGTATACTTCTTGGCCGTAGGAGGAGCTGGTGCCTATCTTTCCCGGTTTGTGAAAGGCAGAAAAGTGCTTCTCTTTCCCGAGCTGGGAACAGAGGCTCTCACTGAGCTCACAGTGGAAAACTTCCCCCTCATCGTGGGGGTAGATGCTGCAGGAAATACCCTGGGTCCCCACTTTTAATAGGGCTGATAAATATCCCTTATGGTAGAATTTAGAGAAGGGAGGAGATTATGAGTATTTTAAAATCCGTGGAAATCGTTGACCTGGGAATTGAGAAAGAGAAAAAAAGGCGCGACTTCTATGCCCTGGCAGCCGAGAAATTTAAAGGGGAAGAATTAAAGAAACTGTTTGCCCGGCTCAGGGACTGGGAAGAGACACACATAAAGAAATTCAGGGAAATAAGGGAAGGAATCAACGACTATGAAACCAGAGAATCTTACCCGGGGGAAATGGAAGCATACATGAAAGCGCTGGTGGATGACCTGCTTTATAACAAAGTCTCACCCGCTGAGTTTGAGAAAAATATTAAGAATCCGGCTGATGCCATTCAATACGGCATAAGTTTTGAGAAAGACGCCATCCTGTTTTTCCGTGAGCTGCTGCCCTACATGAATTCCTCCCACAGGGGAATAGTGGAGCAATTGATTGAGGAGGAAAAACAGCACATTGTTTATTTAAGCCAGCTGAAGGGAAGGATAGTGAATAGTGAACAGTAAATAGTAAACAGTGAACAGTAAGCAGTTAATGGTAACTCGGTATCCTGGTTTCTTGGTAATCCTGATTTCTCGGTAAAGGGGATAGATTGCGCAGGAATGACGGAGAGCGAGAATAGCGGGTAGTTAGTAGTGAGGGGAGATTTTAGACCATAGACC
>JALUVB010000006.1 GCA_027021085.1 bacterium | reverse complement strand
AACAGTGAATAGTAAGTAGTTAAGGGTAACGCGGTATCCTGGTTCCCTGGTAATCCTGGTTTCTCGGTGAAGGGGATAGATTGCGCAGGAATGACAGGCAACCGTCCCGCATGTCATGCCTGCCTGCCCTCACGTGGCTCGAGAGCGGGCAGGTCCCCCGCTTTACAGGAGTTTTTTTCTGCGGATTATCCTGCTGAAACGTGCAGCAGCAAAAGAAGTCAGGAAAGCAGAAAGAAAAAATACTCCCTTAATGGTTATCCACTGGGAAAGTGCTGTTCCTATATAAGGAAATACACATCCTCTTATTCCCATGAGTGAATTGTCCACCGCAAAGTAAGACTGCACCCTGTTCCTGGCAGATAGCTTCATATTTATTCCCAGCCTTCCCAGTTCAAATGCTCCCGTATTCAGCCCGGTGACAATGGCAGCCACGTATACCGGGAGAAGCGAGCGGGAAACAAAGTAGAGGAAGGGAACCAGGGGCGTTACCAGGAAAGCAAAAAGCATGAGAAAAAAGGGAGATTTAACGTCGGAAACCTTTCCCCAGATAAAGTAAGACACAAGCCAGAATATAGAGTAGCAGGTACCGATTTTACCTGCAGTAAAGTTACTGATTTTCATTACATCTACCAGGTATATGGTGTAGAGGGGGAAGGAAAGAAGCGCTCCTGCACCCAGGAGGGATATGGAAGTAAGGTAATAGCGAAAAATGTGATTGTTTCTAATGATAGAGACAAAATCCCGGAAAATCAGAGAGTAATAGACCCGTTTTTCTTCCCGGCTGTTTTTGAGGGGGATTTTACGGAAGAAGTGCAGGGAAAAAACTCCGAAGAGAGTGCCGAGAGGAAAGATAACCCGGTAGCTTACCTTATCCAGCAGCCACCCGGCCAGATAAGTAGAAATTATTATGGCCAGAACCATCTCCACCCTGACCAACCCCATTGTTCTGCCCCTATCGTTCTCCGGGTAGATTGCCTTTATTATCTCCAGGTAGGAAGGGCTGACGCCTATTTCCAGTATCCAGTAGATTACCACCAGCAACACGAAATACAGGGGGGTTTTCACCCAGAACATGAGCAGGAAGAGGGTCCTTCCTAAGGTCTTCACTATCACCAGAATCCTCATGGGGTGAAAACGCGTGATAAGGGGAAGCCACAGGTAGGAGAGAAGGGAGGCAATAAATACGGAAGATGAAACAAGGGCAATCTGGGCATTACTTGCGCCGATTTTCCTGGCTGTAACTAGGAGGAAAGCTATGACGAATCCATAGAAGATACCGTAAGAAACTGCTCCCAGGGAGTCGTAGTGATAGGCCACCCTGTACCAGGAAGGAATCCTCCGGTTAAAAAGCATGCAGGGATTATAGTAACTCGGGAGGGAAAAAGCAAAGGGTGGGGTTGTAATTTCAGGGCGGAAAAGATAAATTAAAGTAATGGGGGGTGCAAAGATGAAAAAAAATCTTTTTCTGGCAGCAATTTTCCTATTGAGCGGAATACTCCTGGCCTCTCCCTATACAGAGACACAAAAGCTATCGGAACAGGGAAAGGTGAAAGAGGCTATTGCGAAGTACCATGATTATTATCTTGCCCGGAATACACACAACCCGGAACTCATAGAAAAAATATTTTATGGATTCTTAAGGAATACTGATGCCAAGTATGGATATGCTACCAGGAGAGATGCGGGAGCGGTTCTGGTAGACGAAGCAGTAAGAGGGAAAAGAGAAAAGGAAGAGGTCATTTCTTTACTTAAAGAAAACTTACAATTTCCGGATACCGGGGTAAAAGTAAATGCTGCCAAGTTTTTGATTTTGCTGGGCTACAGGAAAAGTGACCTGCTTCCGGCGCTTCAAGAGGGGCTTTATAAGGGTAACGTGGCAGTAAGCATGGATGCAGCGTCACTTCTACCTTTAATAAAAGGGGAGACGAGCTTACCCTTATTGAAAGAGGCCATGGGGAGCAATAACCCTTTGGTGGCAATTTCTGCTGTTAAAGGATTGGGGGAAATGGGAGGTGAAGAAGCTAAGAAGCTCCTGATAAAAGGGCTGAAATACGGAGGGGGAAAGAGCAAAGCGGGAGAAGCCTCTCTTAAAGGCATTCCTTTCTCGGGTGCACTGTCTTTTTATACTCCGGGACAGGTGAGAATTGCCTGTGCCCAGGAGCTGGGGAAATTTTCCGGGGATGATGTGGTGAGGGCACTGGGAACAGCCTTAAAGTCATCCGATAAAAACTTGAAGATTTATGCACTTAAATCACTGGGGGAAATAGCCAAACGAGAAAAGGCACCGGCAAAAAAGAGCTTCTGGCTAAGGAAGAAAAGAGATGCTCTCTTCTACATAAAAAAAGCCTTAAAGGAGGAAGATTTAAGAGCATCTGCCTACAGTATTCTGGCAGGCCTGGGAAAAGAAGAAGGGATAAACTACTACCGCGATAAACTAAAAAGTAATGACCAGCAGGAAAAAATGCAGGCTCTTTCTGTGCTGACGCGGATAAAAGATGATGTTGCCTTCAAGTATCTGGCGGAAGCCCTTTCCTCCTCCGATACCAAGACGAGAAAGCAGGCAGTCTACCTTCTTCCTCCCTATGGGAGAAGAGCTATCCCGTTACTGGACAAGGCCTCTGGAGATGTTTCCCCTGAGGTGAGGTTGGCAGTGGTGAAGACAGCGGGGGAAATGGGGGAAGGAGGAAAAACAATCCTGCAAAAGCTTGCCCGGGACAGTAATTTTGGGGTGCAAAGGGAAGCCATTTTTGCCCTCTCCGGGCTTTCCCTCTCCGGCTCCTGGAGTACAGACCTTATCCTGGAAGAGGGTTTATTCGGGCTGAAATTCTCCCGTAAGCAACTGGCTCAATTGCAGGAGCGGGAAAAAATAATAAGTTCGGTAAAACAACACATAAACAAAGCGGATAAGTACACCCGGGTTGAATTGGCAGAAGTGCTTCTGTCATTAGGAGAAAGGGAGGTATCCATACCCATCCTGCGCAGAGCGCTCTCCTATAAACGCGCTCCCCGCTACCAGAAAAAAGCAGCCTATGCCTTAGCTTCCA
>JALUVB010000005.1 GCA_027021085.1 bacterium | reverse complement strand
TGATGCAATTCGCCTTTTAATTCTTCTTGGCCCATATGGTAAAATAAGGATACTATTTTATTTTGTTAGATAACCTGAAGTAAACAGCAAAAAGGGGGAAACAGATGGATATAGAGGGAAAGATTGATAGGGAAATTAAAAAGATTCAAGAGGAAATGGAAAGGTTTTTCCATGGTTTCTCTCCTTTAAGATGCTCTTTATTTTCAGAAAGGGGAAGATGGCACCCATTTACTGATATCATCCGCACCTCGGAAGGATACCTGGTAAAAGTAGAGCTGGCTGGTTTGGAAGATGATGACTTTGAGGTCATTCTGGATAAAGGGAATCTGGTGATTAGGGGAGAGAGAAGAGACCGCTCGCCGCAGGAAAAGATTGCTTATCATCAGATGGAAATAAGCTATGGCCCTTTTGAAATAATAATTCCTCTGGAAGTTCAGATTAAAGAAAAGGAAATAAAGGCTACTTACGAGAGAGGTATTCTGGAAGTTTTTATCCCGGTGAAAAAAAGAGAGGAGCCTACGACAACTTCTCGCATTGAGGTGGAATAATGGAAGATAAATCCCAGGAAAAGAGCAGAATTATTATTCCCAAGAGTTTACCCATTATGCCCTTGCGGGATACCATAATTTTCCCCGGGGTAATAGCTCCCTTGTTAGTGGGAAGAAACAGCAGTGTAAAAATTATCGAGGATATATCTGTAAAAGATAAATTGTTCGGAGTTGTCCTGCAAAAAGACCCCAAGGTAGAAGTGCCTGATGAAACCCAGCTCTATTCAATAGGCTGTGCAGTGCAGATGCTGCGCATGGTTAAACTTCCTTCTCAGCAGGTAGAGGTGCTGGTGCAGGGAGTCTCCCGGATAGAGGTGCTTAATTATATACAGAAAGAGCCTTATTTCATTGCCTATGTACGGGAGATAGAGGAAGAGGAAGAAAAAGACCTGGATACGGAAGCTCGCATGAGAAATATGCTTTCACTTTTTGAAAAAGTCACCCAGCTGTCCTCCCGTATTCCTCCCGAAGCTTATATTGTTGCCTTAAATATTTCCTCCCCGGGCAGGCTGGCAGATTTTATAGCTGCTCACACTCCTATGGAATCGGAAAAACGCCAGAAAATCCTGGAAGCAATCCCGGTAAAAATCAGGATAGAAGAGGTTACCCGCCTGCTCAATCAGGAGTTGGAACTCCTGCAGATTCAGAATAAGATTGAAGAGCAGACCAAGTCCAAGTTAAACAAGGCACAAAGGGAGTTTTTTCTGCGCCAGCAGCTGGAAGCGATAAAAAAGGAGTTGGGGGAGGAAGATGAGACAGTAATAGAAATCAGGGAGCTGGAAGAGAAGATTAAGGAATCGGGTATGCCCCGGGAGGTGGAAAAGGAAGCCCGCCGGGAGCTGGAAAGACTGCGGAAGCTCCCTCCCCAGGCGGCAGAGTATACAGTTATCAGAACGTATCTGGACTGGCTTATCAACCTTCCCTGGAAGAAGAGCACCCAGGACAATCTTGATATAGAAAGAGCCAGAACCATACTGGATGAAGACCATTATGATTTGAAGAAAGTTAAAGAAAGAATCCTGGAATACCTGGCAGTACGAAAACTAAAAGAGGATATGAAAGGGCCCATCCTCTGTTTTGCGGGTCCTCCGGGAGTGGGGAAAACCTCTCTGGGGCAGTCTATTGCCAGGGCATTGGGGAGGAGTTTTGTGCGCATATCCCTGGGGGGAGTAAGAGATGAGGCAGAGATACGGGGGCATCGGAGAACTTACGTGGGAGCCTTGCCGGGCAGAATCATACAGGGGATAAAGAGAGCAGGTACAAACAATCCTGTCTTTATGCTGGATGAAGTGGATAAGATAGGGCTGGATTTTCGGGGTGACCCTGCTGCTGCTCTCCTGGAAGTACTTGACCCGGAGCAGAATCATGCATTCATGGACCATTACCTGGATGTTCCTTTTGACCTTTCCAGGGTAATGTTTATCACCACGGCAAATATTCTGGATACTATTCCTCCTGCTTTACGGGACAGAATGGAAATACTTGAATTGCCCGGGTATACGGAGGAGGAGAAACTCCATATAGCTACCCGCTATCTTATCCCGCGGCAGATAAAGGAAAATGGATTGGAGAGCGTGCAGGTAAACTTCCAGGATAAAGCAATCCTTACCATCATACAGGAATACACCCGGGAAGCGGGAGTAAGGAACCTGGAACGTGAGATATCCTCTGTCCTGCGAAAGATAGCGCGGGATGTAGCCACGGGCGAAAAAGGGCCTTTTAGGGTTACCCCGAAGAAAATCCGGGAATACCTGGGCCCCCAGAAATTTTTCCAGGAGGTGGCGGAGAGAACCTCGGAACCCGGAGTGGCCACCGGGCTTGCCTGGACACCCGCCGGGGGAGAAATTATATTTGTGGAAGCCACAAAAATGAGAGGGAAGAAGTCGCTCATTCTCACCGGGCAGCTGGGAGATGTGATGCGGGAATCAGCCAAGGCAGCTTTGAGTTACATACGGGCGAAAGCCAGGGAACTGGGCATCCCGGAAGACTTCTTTGAAAAATACGACATACATATTCACGTTCCTGCCGGTGCTATCCCTAAAGATGGCCCCTCGGCAGGAGTAACCATGGCTACTGCCCTGGTTTCCCTCCTGAGCAATAATCCGGTGAAAAGCGATGTGGCTATGACAGGGGAGATTACCCTGCGGGGAAAAGTGCTCCCGGTGGGGGGAATTAAGGAGAAGGTCCTGGCAGCACACAGAGCCGGGATAAAAAAGGTTATACTCCCGGAAAGAAACTCCAAGGACCTGGAAGAAGTCCCCCCGCAGATACGCAAAGAAATGAAATTTGTTTTTGTAAAGGAACTCTCAGAAGTATTTAAACAGGCTTTGAAG
>JALUVB010000004.1 GCA_027021085.1 bacterium | reverse complement strand
CTGGTTTCTTGTCATTCTTGCGAAATCTATCCCCTTTGCCAAGAAACCAGGATTACCAGGAAACCAGGATACTGAGTTATCATTAACTGTTTACTGCTTACTGTTCACTCTTTACTATTTCTCCCTCATTGCTCACTCCTCACTACTTAACCACCAGATTGATCAATTTGTTTTTGACTACGATGCATTTTTCTATTTTCTTGCCGGTTAGGTACTTTGCCATCTGAGGGAGGGAGAGGGCTTTTTCTTTTAGTTCCTCTTCCGGTGTTGCGGGAGAGGCAGTGAATTTTCCCCTTACCTTGCCGTTTACCTGCACTATGACGGTGGTTTCTTCTTCTTTTGTCCATTCCTCTTCGTAGGCAGGCCAGGAGGCATCAAGGACGGAGGGGGAGTTGCCCATGCGCTGCCACAGTTCTTCCGTGATATGGGGAGCGAAGGGATGCAGGAGGCGCAGGAGAGTGCAGAGGGAAAATTTCAAAACTTTCCTGTCTTCATCTGTTTTTTCCTGGAAGGAGTATATCTGGTTCAGGAATTCCATTAGCTGGGCGATTGCAGTATTAAACCGGAATTCCTCCATCTGGCGGGTAATATGCTTAATCACCCTGTGGGTAAACCTGAACAGGCTTTTTCCCTGCGGGGAGCATTTGTCGGGGGCAATTTCTGCCTCTTCCGGGATGAGGCCCAGGGAGGAGATTACTTTATTCCATATCCGGTTGAGAAATCTCCATTCGCCCTCGATAGCCCTGTCGTCCCATTCAACGTCTTTTTCCGGCGGTCCCATGAAAAGTATGTAAGTCCTCAGGGTGTCAGCCCCGTATTTTTCTATTAATTCATCCGGGCTTACCACGTTGCCTTTGGACTTGGACATTTTTGCCCCGTCTTTGACTACCATTCCCTGCGTGAAGAGGTTCTGGAAAGGCTCGGAGAAGTTAACCCACTTAAGATCTCTTAAAACCTTGGTGATAAAGCGGGAGTAGAGTAGATGTAAAATGGCATGTTCCACCCCTCCTATGTACTGGTCCACCGGGAGCCACTGGTTTACCTCTTCCGGTTCAAAAGGCTTTTCCTCCAGGTGAGGATTTATGTATCTCAGGTAATACCAGGAGGAATCCACGAATGTATCCAGGGTGTCTGTTTCCCGCCTTGCCTTGCTGCTGCAGCGGGGACAGGTGGTCTCTACAAATTCTTTTACATATTTTAGAGGGGATTCTCCCGTGGGAGTAAATTCCACCTTTTCGGGGAGTATAACCGGCAAATCACTTTCAGGCACAGGAACAATGCCGCATTTCTGGCAGTAGATTATAGGAATGGGGGCACCCCAGTATCTCTGGCGGGAAACCAGCCAATCGCGCAAGGCATACTGCACACTTCTTTTGCCTATTCCTTCCTTCTCCATCCAGTCAGCTATGGCTTCTTTTGCCTTTTCACTTTCCATCCCGTTGAAGCGGGCGGAGTTTACCATGATGCCGGGCTCTTCGTAGGCGGCAGAAAGAGATTCTGCCGTTAGAGGGGAGGAAGGGTTATCAATTACCACGCGTATGGGCAGGCCGTACTTCCGGGCGAATTCAAAGTCCCTCTGGTCGTGGGCGGGCACTGCCATGATTGCTCCTGTCCCGTACTCGTAAAGCACGTAGTTGCCTATCCACACTGGAATCTTCTCGCCATTTACCGGGTTTGTGACCCATTCTCCGGTGAATACTCCTGCCTTCTCAACTTCTTCCTCCGGCCTTTTTACTCTGCTGCATTCTTTGATAAATGCTTCAATTTCTTTCTTTTTTCCTTCCGGGGCTATATTTAGTATCTCTTTCACCAGGGGATGCTGAGGAGAAACCACCAGGTAAGTAGCTCCAAAGATGGTGTCCACCCGGGTGGTAAATACCACTAAAGTTTTGAGTTTTAAGTTTTGAGTTGCGAGTTTAAAATATATTTCTACTCCCTTGCTTTCCCCAATCCAGTTCCTCTGCATTATCTTTACTCGTTCAGGCCAGTTGGGAAGGGAGTCGAGGTCATTTAGAAGTTCCTTAGCGTAGTGGGTTATACGGAAGAACCATTGTTCCAGTTCTTTCAGGACTACTTCACTACCACAGCGTTCGCATTTCCCCTCCACTACCTGTTCATTTGCCAGGACTGTCTTGCAGGAGAGGCACCAGTTAACCGGCGCCTTCTTGCGATAGGCTAAGCCTTTTTCGTAGAGCCGGAGAAAGAGCCACTGGGTCCACTTGTAATAATCTGGCAGGCAGGAGGTAACCTCTCTTTCCCAGTCATAGCCTGTGCCCAGGGTGGAGAGCTGTCGCTTGAGGATTTTTATGTTGTTTCTGGTCCAGGAGAGGGGGTGCACCCCGCTTTTAATTGCGGCATTTTCTGCCGGCAGCCCGAAGGCATCCCATCCCATGGGAGAAAGGACGCGAAATCCCCGCATTTTCTTGTAGCGGGTGAGGGCATCGCCTATTATGTAGTTTCTGCAGTGTCCCACGTGCAGGGTGCCGGAAGGGTAGGGGAACATTACCAGCGTGTAAAATTTGTCCTTGCCCTCAGAAGTGTTTACGTGGAAATATTTTCCTCTTTCCCAGAACTCCTGCCATTTTTTCTCCAATATTGCGGGGGAATATTTTTCCATTTTACTTAATGGGAAAACGGACTTCTTTCCTTTCCCTGGCAGACTGGTAAATTCCCAGGATAATTTCCACGGGTTTCCTTCCTTCTTCCCCGTTAACCAGTGGCTCTGCATCCTTCTTGACAGCCTCTATGAAGTCAAGAATCTGTCTCCTGTGTCCTTCCGTGGCTAAACCGGCCGTGGCAGAGGAGGCACCCGTGGCTTCTGCCTTCTTTTTAGGTTTGCCTTCTTTTATTAGCCTGTCTTCTTCGTCTTCTTCCCTAAAGTTCCAGGCTACAATGTTCTCATTCTCAAGGATAGCGGACCCTCTGGTGCCGTAAATTTCAATTTTCCTTGCGTAGCCAGGATACGCAGAGGTCATACCCACAATAGAGCCCAGGGCGCCGTTTTTAAACTTTATGGTGGCAATTGCGGTATCCTCTGTTTCTATTCTTTCATGTGCCAGGAGGCCCGTATAGGCGAAGAGAGATTCCACGTCTCCCATTATCCATTGCAGTAAATCTACTGCATGGATACTCTGGTTCATCAATGCACCGCCTCCGTCCAGTGCCCAGGTTCCTCTCCAACCTGCCGAATCATAATATTCCTGGGTACGATACCATTTTACTGAAGCTGCTCCGTAAACCAATTTGCCAAATTTGCCTTTATTCAGGGCATTTATGAGTATCCGGATTTCGTCGCCAAACCTTGCCTGGAATATCACTCCCAGTTTTACCCCGTTGTCCCTGGCTGCCTTTATAATCTCGTCACATTTTTCCAGGGTAACCTCAAGCGGTTTCTCTGCAATTATATGTTTTCCTGCCCTGGCGGCCGGGACAGCTATGTCTCTCCGCAATCCGCTGGGTACGCATATGTTTACTATGTCTATATCCTCCCGTTGCAGCAGTTCATTGATGTCGGTGTACCAGTCTATGCCGTATTTTTCTCCCATTGTCCTGGCTTTTTCTTCTGCCACGTCAGCACAGGCTACCAACTCTGCTTCGGGTATTGCCCTGATTGCATCCGCATGCCAGGGGCCTATAACTCCGCATCCAATAACACCGAACCTGAATTTATTCATCTGCAAAACCTCTTTTTAAAGAAGGAAGTATTATACCACGGGAATTTGTGATTTTACACTCACTGTGTTAAAATAACACAGCTTTTTATAAGAATGGAATTCTTTTTTTCCGATGGTCAGAAGACTGTGGATTTACATATGAAGGAACCCTGTAAAAATGATGCCGGGGGCCATCCCATGCAGCCCCGGTTAAGCACAGTGAAACTCTTGTTTCCCTTCATCAACTTTATTTAGTGAGGTAAAGCAATGCAGGAAAAAATAAGGTCAATTGATATTGAACAGGAAATGAAAAGTTCCTACCTGGACTATGCAATGAGCGTGATAGTATCCCGTGCTCTTCCTGATGTGAGGGACGGACTGAAACCTGTTCAAAGAAGAATACTCTGGGCAATGCGGGACCTGGGGCTTTATGCCAATCGCCCTTATCGAAAGTGTGCAAAGATTTGCGGTGACGTGAATGGTAATTACCATCCGCACGGAGATGCGGCCATTTACTCTACCCTGGTAAGAATGGCACAGGATTTTCTCATGCGCTACCCGCTGGTGGAAGGGCAGGGGAACTTTGGCTCGGTAGACGGAGACCCTCCGGCTGCCATGCGTTATACCGAGGCGAGGATGCCCCACCTTACAGAGGAGATGTTAAGGGATGTGGCAAAAGACACCGTGGACTTTATCCCCAACTACGATAATACACGCCAGGAGCCAGTGGTGCTTCCCACGCTTCTGCCAAATCTCCTGGTGAACGGCTCTTCGGGTATTGCCGTGGGGATGGCTACGGATATTCCTCCCCATAACCTGGGAGAGGTAGTGGATGCCCTTGTAACGCTCCTGGAAAATCCCGAGGTGGAAGATGAGGAGCTATTGAGAATAATCCCGGGACCTGATTTCCCCACGGGAGGCATAATTTACGGAAAAGAGGGAATAAGGCAGGCTTACCTTACCGGGAGGGGAATAATAAGAATCAGGGCAAAAAGTTTCACGGAAGAGCATAAAGGCGAGAGAAAAAGGATAATTATCAGCGAGATTCCCTTCATGGTGAATAAGACAAGAATCCTGGAATCCATAAGCTCCCTGGTGAGGGAGAAAAAATTAGAAGGAATTTCTGACCTGCGCGATGAATCAGATAAAGATGGCTTGCGAATAGTTATAGACCTGAAAAGAGGCGAGAATCCCCAGATTGTTTTAAACAGGCTTTATAAGCATACTCCCCTCCAGTCTTCTTTTGGTATTATCCTGCTTGCCCTGGTGGACGGGAAACCACAGGTGCTTACCCTGCGCAGAATACTGGAGCATTTCCTCTCTTTCCGGGAAGAGATAGTACGCAGACGCACAGCCTTTCTCCTCAGGCAGGCGAGAGACAAGGCGCATATCCTGGAAGGGCTTAAAATTGCCCTTGACCATATTGATGAGATTATAAGTATCATTCGCAAATCTCCTACCGTGGATAAGGCGCGGGAAAGCCTCATTAAAAAATTCTCCCTTACCTTAATCCAGGCCCAGGCAATACTGGAAATGCGATTGCAGAGGCTTACCGGGCTGGAGCGGAAAAAGGTGGAAGAAGACTACCTGGCGGTAATTAAGGAAATAGTCAGGCTGGAAGGAATTCTCTCTTCCCCCCTTAAAATAAGGCAGATAATTAAAGAAGAATTAACCGGGCTGAGGGAAAAGTTCGCGGATGACAGAAGAACAGAAATCGTGGAATCCGGGGAAGAAGTTACCATAGAAGACCTGATTCCCCAGGAACAGATGGTGGTTACATTCACGGAGAGCGGCTATATAAAGAGACTCCCCCTTTCCACCTACCGTAAACAGGAGAGAGGTGGCAAGGGTTTAAAGGGTATGGAGAAGAAAGACGAGGATTTCCTGAAATTCCTGCTCGTAGCCTCCACGCACGACTACCTGCTGTGCTTTACCAATATGGGCAAGGTTTACTGGTTTAAAGTGTACCAGGTGCCTACTGCAGGCAGGTTGTCCAAGGGAAAGGCAATTGTTAACCTGCTTCCTTTACAGGAGGGTGAGAAGCCGCAGGCATTTCTCCGGGTAAGCGAGTTCCGGGATGGAGAGTATGTATTCATGGTAAGCAGCAAGGGAAGAGTTAAACAGACACCACTTAAGGCTTTCTCGCATCCCCGCTCTACGGGTATCATTGCCCTGAACATGGAAGAAGGAGACTCCCTGAAGGAAGTAAAATTGATAAATGAGGAAGACGAGATAATCCTTATCAGCAGCAAGGGCAAAGCTATCAGGTTCTCCTCCAAAGAGGTGAGATGTATGGGAAGAACTGCCCGGGGAGTAAGAGGGATGACACTTCACCCGAAAGACCATATTGCCGGAGTGGCAACACGAAGGGAGGGAAAGAGTCTTTTCATTGCCACCAGGAACGGTTATGGTAAGAGGACTGTATTCACGCGCTTTCCTATTCGGCACCGGGGAGGAAAAGGCGTGGTGGGGATCAAGGTGAGCAAAATCACGGGAGAAGTTATCGCGGCACTGGGTGTTACCGGGGAGGAGGAGGCAATACTCTTGACAGCAGGCGGCATGGTAATGCGTTTCCCCACTTCCCAGGTGCGGGAGATGGGCAGGTCTACCCGGGGAGTCAGGATAATTTCCCTGCACGAAGGAGATTCGCTCATAGATGTAGCGGTGCTCCGGGAAGTCTGATGGGAGAGTTCCAACCTGTCCCTCATACTGCCGATGTTTCCTTAGAGGTAAAAGGCAAAGATGTGCCCGACCTCATGGAAACAGCAGCCAGGGGAATGTTCTCCCTGATTACCAATATCTCTGCAATTAAGCCGGAAAAAGAGATAGAGGTAAAAGTGGAGGGGGAAGACTACGAGGACCTACTGGTAAGATGGCTGAATGAATTACTTTACCTGCATTCGCAGGGATATGTCTTCTCTTATTTTCGCATAGAGAAATTAAGTAAGAATTTCCTGCAGGCAAAAGCAAAAGGAGAAAAACTAAAGCCTCACCACACCTTAAACCTGGAAATAAAGGCTGCTACTTACCATAACCTGAAAATTGCGGGAAAGCCGCCCAAAGCCACCATTGTATTTGACGTTTAAGAAAGATTTACCAGCCTGAAATGGTTGTGTTGTACTGGCTGAAATGCTTTTATCGGGAGGTTAAACTTTTCTGCCCTGCATAATTCTGTTTAATTGCCGGGGTGTTGACGGAAAAAACATCTTTGTTACAATAGTTGCAGAATTGTGTGGATATCAAGTTCCGGTCCTGGGTAGCAAAGAAAGGAGAGAAAGATGGGAAAGATAGGAATAATTGGAGGCAGTGGACTTTATTCATTGGAAGGACTGCAAATAAAAGAAGAGAAAAGAATCAACACGCCTTTCGGAGACCCTTCGGATGCTTTTTTTCTGGGCGAGATGGACGGAACAGAGGTAATATTCCTTGCCAGGCATGGAAGAGGACATCATATCTTACCTTCAGAGATAAATTATCGTGCTAACATCTACGCTTTTAAAATGCTCGGCGTGGAATGGATAATTTCTGTTTCGGCAGTAGGAAGCCTAAAGGAAGATATTCATCCCATGGACGTGGTTATCCCGGGACAATTCTTTGACCGTACGAAGAGAAGAATAGATACTTTCTTCGGAGAGGGAATTGTAGCGCATGTAGGAGTGGCCGACCCTGTATGCCCTCTTCTTTCCGACATTCTCTTTGAATCCGCCCAAAAAGAGGGAGCAAAGGTGCATAAAGGGGGGACATACGTTACTATCGAGGGGCCCTCGTTTTCTACCCGGGCAGAATCCAAGGTTTACCGGACACTTGGCTTTGATGTTATCGGGATGACCAACATAACCGAGGCAAAGCTTGCCCGGGAGGCGGAAATTTGCTATGCCACCATGGCCATGGTTACGGATTATGATGTCTGGAAAGAGGAAGCGGTGGATATCCAGGGTATTCTGGAATACCTGCGCAGAAACATCGAGATGGCAAAGAAGATACTTACCCGCGCGGTTAAAATATTGCCCGAGCAGAGAGATTGCTCCTGTTCGGAAGCACTTAAAGATGCGATTATTACCTCTCCTGAGCTAATTAGCCAGGAAACGAAACAAAGGCTAAGTGCCATTATCGGGAAGTATGTTGAGTAAGTAGCGAGTAGCGGGGGGAAGGCTCCCGACAGAAGTCGGGATAGACTTTAGACTATAGACCATAGACATTAGACTGGGAGATGGTGGACAGTAGCGGGTAGCGAGTAGATAGTAGCGAGGGGAAGGATAGTAAATAGTGAATAGTGGACAGTAAATAGTAAACAGTAAGCAGTGAATGGTGGGTTGGTATCTTGGTAATCTTGGTTTCCTGGGAGCAAGCCTTATGGTTTACTCGAGGTTGCCGTGGGTTTTAGGATTTAAAAAAAGGCGGAGGGAATAGATGCCCCGACATGCGCCGGGACAGGGAACTGGCAACTCAGAACTCCCGACATATGTCGGGACTCACAACTCTCCCAAGATACAGGTGGGGGCACAGGTAGAACTAACAACTCAGAACTGGCAACTCACAACTCTTAGACTATAGACCATAGACTTTAGATTGTAGACTGGAAGGATAGTAAGCAGTTAATGGTAACTTGGTATCCTGGTTCCCTGGTGAAGGGGGTGGTTTCCTGGGCAAAAGTTCTGTGGTCAGGGTTTTCCTTGTATCGCGATATCCACTTGCGTCTAATATCACAGACAAGGTTGCTGCCTATGTCCCCCTTCGCTCAAGTTGAACTTGCCGGTTGGATTCAATAGACTCCGTACTTCTTGCCCGCTTCAACAAAACAGAAAAGATTTTCTTCTGGTGTATTATAAGGTGTTTGGTCACCAACACCCAAAATATAACCTCCCCCCTCCTTGGCTGCATTCATGCAACGTATTACTGCCTTTTCGACATCTGCGGTACTGCCGTTGAGCATCACAGTAATAGAATTAACATTGCCGCGTAAGGAAATTCTGTCTCCAAAAACTCTCTTCACCTCAGCAAGATCAACATCTCCGGTCGGCGGAGATTCCAACGCATCAAAGCCATCAACTCCCATTTCAGCTGTGATGGGTAAAGCCTTGCGTGACTTCCCGCACATATGATATTGAACGGGGATATCATGCTTGTGCGCTATCTGACAGATTGCTTTACCAAACGCCAGGCTGTATTTCCTGTGAAGGTCAGGGCTGATAACGCTCATGGAAGTATTTGAGCCGCCCAACCCGACTGAGTCAAGAGGAGTATTTGTCAGCACGTAATCTGTCAATGCCGCTGCATATTCAGTATATGCCTGAAAAAGCGTGGTCATCAATTCGGGATAATCCAAGAGGTCCATTATCATTGCCTGAGTGCCGCGCATTTCACTCCACCAATCGATAGGCGTGGGAATCCATAATCCCACATGCGCTCTGGGTCCGATTTCTACATAGGCATTTTTTATCTCCTCCAGGTCTTTGCTGTCAGGATGTTTCAATAGGTGCAATATTTTATCCCGTTCGGCTTCGGGGTCTTTAACATAATGGGAAAGAAAGCTGATGGGTGTCCTCCGTCCGATAAATATATCCGCCGACAGGTCTCCCTGGGAAGTATGAATTATCTTTGTATAGGTCACAGTCTCCGATGTTTCCTTTACGTTGCATATCTCTATCGGCGGGTCGTAGGGAGAAGGATTTGGACTCAAATGTATAAAACTGTCTGCTCCAAAACGGTCGTGCTCTGTCTCAACACGTGCTTTCCACTGAGGAATTTTATCCTTCCACATAAAAGAGATATAATCGTC
>JALUVB010000003.1 GCA_027021085.1 bacterium | reverse complement strand
TGGGGGGATAGGTGCCCCGACATGCGCCGGGACAGGGAACTAACAACTAACAACTCCCGACATATGTCGGGACTCACAACTCTCCCAAGATACAGGTGGGGGCACAGGTGGAACTAACAACTAACAACTCATAACTCACAACTCTTAGACTATAGCCCATAGACTTTAGATGTTTGCCGGTTGAGGAGTTAGGTGGAGAGGCTGATTGTGTTCACAAACATTACTACATTTGAAAACTACTTGACAGATGGCATTACTATTTGTAAAAAATAGTAATCCAGTTTGGAGGGACATCTACCTGATTCGGGATGGATTTCTTGGGAGAAGTTAGTGTTGAGTATACTTGAAAGTAAAAAACAGGCGTTAAGTTAAGCAAAGGAGGGTAAAAGATGGAGAGGTTTTTCCGGATAAAAGAGAGAGGGAGTAATTTCCGGACAGAGGTTCTGGCAGGGTTTACTACATTTTTCACCATGGCTTACATTATAATAGTCAATCCCGCAATACTGGAGGCTGCCGGAATACCGAAGGGGCCTTCCATGGTAGCCACGATTCTTTCCGCCTTTTTCGGTACCCTTCTCATGGGGATTTATGCAAACCGGCCTTTTGCCATAGCTCCTTATATGGGAGAGAATGCTTTCATTGCCTTTACCGTGGTAAAGGTGCTGGGGTATTCCTGGCAGACTGCCATAGGAGCAGTTTTCATAGGCGGTGTTCTCTTCACCCTGCTTACCATTTTCAAGCTGAGAAGCTGGCTGGCACAGAGCATTCCTCAGAATCTTAAATATTCTTTTGCTGTGGGTATAGGCTTGTTTCTTGCCTTTATAGGCTTGAACGAGGTGGGAATAGTAAGCCTGGGAATTCCCGGTGCACCCGTGAAAATGGGAAATATCCATGACCCCAGGATACTCTTAGGCATTTTTGCCTTTCTCTTGATGGCAGTGCTTCTCTCCAGGAAGATAAAAGGAGCTTTGCTGGTGGGAATACTCTTTACTACTTTTCTTGCCTATATTTTCAAACTTTCTCCTTTCCCGCATAAGCTGGTAGGTTTGCCTCCTTCGCTGGCTCCCATCTTTCTGCAGCTGGATATTCTCGGGGCTCTAAAATGGGGCTTTTTCTCCGTTATTCTTACCCTTTTTATCATGGATTTTGTGGATACCATGGGAACACTAATCGGAGCAGGCTACCGGGCTGGAATGCTTGATGAGAAGGGGGACTTCCCGGAAGTGGAGAAACCCATGCTTTGCGATGCCCTGGCCACCGTGCTGGGAGCTCTCCTGGGAACTACCACTACCGGAACCTATATAGAGTCATGTGCAGGTATTGAGGAAGGAGGGAGGACCGGGCTTACTGCTGTGATTACCGCGTTCCTCTTTCTCCTGGCGCTGTTTTTTACCCCCCTGTTTACTTCCATCCCCGCGTATGCCTACGGTCCTGCATTGGTGATTGTTGGGCTGCTCATGATTAGCACGGTGGTGAAAATAAACTTTTCCGATTTCACAGAAGCAGTTCCTGCCTTTGCCGTGGCTATTTTGATGCCTTTCACCTACAATATAGGAGTAGGTATAACGGCGGGGTTTGTGCTCTATTGCATTATGAAGCTGGTTAGCGGGAAAGCAAAAGAAGTTACCCCGGGTTGCTGGGTTTTGGGCCTTCTTTCCCTGCTGTTTTATATTTTCTATCCTTACCGCTAACTTCCTGAAGAAGTTCAGGAAGATAATAGAAAATAGACTGTAGACCTGAGACTTTAGACTATAGACTGAGGAGAGCAGTGAATGGTAGCGGGTAGTGAGTAGCGAGGGGAAGGCTCCCGACAGAAGTTTTAGACGTTAGACTGGGTTATAGTAAACAGTGAATAGGGGTTTGGTACCCTGGTATGTTGGTAATCCTGGTTTCCTGGGATAGGGTTCTGAGGGATATTAGGATTCGCAGGAATGACAAGAGAGAAGCAGAAAGAGAAAAAACAGCCTACCTGTCATGCCTGCGAAAGCAGGCATCCAGGATTTTAGACCTTAGACCGTAGACTTTAGACTGTAGACTGGAAGTATAGTGAGCAGTAGTTAGTAGCGAGGGGAAAAGATAGTAAACAGTAAATAGTGAACAGTGAGTTGGTTCCCCGTATCATGCGTCTTTCCCGTCTAATGTCTAAAGTCTGATGTCTATAGTCTAACATGGGGGCATAGGTACCCCGACACATGCCGGGACCGATGGACATCGGGAACAACTCCCAACTCATCCTGGTGAACATCGGGGGAAGAGAGGGGCATTTTCCCCATATGTTGATTTCTCCAACCCCTTGCAATACTTCTTCTCCCCGTGGTAGATTATGAAAGATATGGAAACTAAACTGCAGTTAGCCCTGGATTTCGTGGAGCTTAAGAGAGCCATCAAGGTGGCGCATGAAGCGGTAGAAGGTGGGGTGGATTGGATAGAGGCGGGAACCCCTTTAATCAAGAGCGAGGGGGTAGGAAATGCGAAACATTTTGTTTAAATAATGAGAAAGTGGCAGAATCCCACTTTCCAAATGTAATTTGGGGATGGTAGATACCAGGGGATTTTCAGGTTTATTCAAAGAAAGTCTCCACCTTTATAAGACAAATTTTAAATTCCTTACTTCAATAATCTTTTTATCCTATTTCTGGGGAGTAATAGTAAATGGCTTATGGAAATGGTTTAAACCTTACCTTTTACCTATCTTGTATGCCCGCTTAGCCTATGTGACTATTAGTTTAATTTCCTGGTTTCTCACTACCTTAGGCATTGTTGCAATAGTAATTGCACTAAATAATTTACAGAAAGACGAAAAGAAACCTCTTTCTTCTGTGTACACAGAGGCAGTGAAATTATTCTTTCCGGTATCAACGATTCTTATTATTGAATATCTCATTATACTGGGAGGGAGCGTTCTCTTTATTGTCCCGGGAATAATCTTTTTTATCTGGTATCTTTTTTCAGTCTATACTGCTGTTGTCCACAAAAAAAGAAAGGGAGAGGCACTTGTTTTGAGTAAATTGGTGGTGAAAGTATCCCCGGGGAAAGTCATTGGTTATATGCTATTGATGGGGATTATAAGCTATACATTATCCCTGCTTTTCTACTTACCCATACTAATAGGTGTTTTTTCTGCTTTCGTGCCGTATCCAGTGGGAATTATTCTCTATGGCGGGATAAAAAGTATCCTCACTGTCTGGGTGACAACATTTACCCTTTTGTTATACATGGAGATTATAGAAGCCAATCCAAGGATTCTTGAGAGTATATAAAAAAATATGAAAAAATTGAGTAAATTTGAAATTATAGCAGGAATCGTGGGATTAGTAGTATTCCCCATAGTTGGATATTTACTTATATATTCCCCAGAGAAATATTCACCTTTTCCTATTATTGCTCCGAGTAGAACAGCAGGCATGGAATTAAAGAAAGAAATTTCTTATATAAAAGCAAGAGGAGACCCTCTCAATTTGAAAGATTTAGCTTCTCCTCCAATTCCAAAAGAGGAGAATGCTGCTTTTCTTTATCAAAAAGCATCTGATAAGGTAGGAAAGCTTCCTGGAGAAATTGAAGAGCTTTTATCTGAGCGACCCTCTAACCTGACTTTGAAGGAAAAAATTGCTCTTGACAGTTTTATTAAAGAGAATGAGGAGTCCTTTTTCCTGATTGAGAAAGCTATTACGTACAATAGATGCCAATTACCGGTAAATTATGAAATGTCATCGTATTTTAAATTGTCATATTTTTCAGATCCACCCTATGTAGAATGGCTCAGGACATCTGTGCGGCTTTTGGCGCTGAAGGTTTTATGGGAGTTAGAAAAGCATAATGCGGAGGAGGCAGTAAATATTGCCTTCCAGATAAAAAAAGTAGGGGATAGTCTCTCTAATCAACCTGTATTTATTGTCCAGTTTATACGGCTGAGTATTTATAGTGTAATGCTAAGTTCTTTAGAAAAGATATTGCTGGAAGGTGATTTGTCTCCCGTAACTCTTAAAAGGCTGATAGATGTATTAGCCTCCTGTCAACAGGATATAAAAGAGATGTTAAAACTTATAATTTTGGGTAAGAGATGCATATTTATAGAAGCAGTCCAGAATCCCCGAAATTTCCTAATTGAGGAGAGAGGTCTTAAGATGGGCAAAATGAGTTACTTCATTTATTCGCGATTTATTAAAGGTGATGCATTGTATGGATTAAGAATTTATAAGAAGATGATATCATTAACGGAACTCCCTCTTTATGAGGCAATAAAAGAAAGCGAGAAGTTGGAAGAAGAAGTTAGGAATGACTATAGAAAAGAGATAAACAAACTTTTCTCTAAATCAGCAAAGATAAGTGAGTGGCACTTTATCTCTCATATGCTGCTCCCGGATATATTTGGAACCTTCAAAATTTTTGCAGAGTATGAGGCTAAATTGCAAGAAGTAAGAATTGTCGCTGCTTTAAAACTCTATAGGATAAAATATGGGGTATATCCTGATACTTTGGATGATATTCTCCTTAAGATTCTCTCCCCCTTGCCAAAAGATCCCTTCACGGGGAAGAATTTCATTTACAAAAAAGAGGGCGATAGGTTCCTTCTCTATAGTGTGGGAGCAAATTTAAAAGACGACGGAGGAGAGCCCGAAATTTTTGTTAATGGAGTATGGAAGAGAGGAAAAGATGATATTGTTTGGGGAAAGTGGGATAATTGAGTTGATTTTGAGAGAACGAATTTGCTGGGAATTACTCCAGGTGCTGAATAGCAGGCCCACTATGCCAAACAATTCTTCTGTGTATTAGCCCCACGTGGAAACGCATCTTTCTCCTAACTATGATGGGCGTGTACAGCCCCTTGCAATACTTCTTCTCCCCGTGGTAGATTATGAAAGATATGGAAACTAAACTGCAGTTAGCCCTGGATTTCGTGGAGCTTAAGAGAGCCATCAAGGTGGCGCATGAAGCGGTAGAAGGTGGGGTGGATTGGATAGAGGCGGGAACCCCTTTAATCAAGAGCGAGGGGCTGGATGCGGTGAGGAGACTGCGGGAGGAGTTTCCCTCAAGAACTCTCATCGCAGACATGAAGATAGCGGACACTGGGAGGTTGGAGGTGGAGATTGCTGCCAAGGCAGGTGCGGATATCGTGTGTGTGCTGGGAGGGATTTCGGATTCTACCATAAAGGAGTGTATTGAGGCAGGGAAGAATTACGGGGCAAAGGTAATGGTGGATATGCTGGGGGTTTCTGATGTGGTGAAGAGAGCTTGCGAGGTGGAGGAGTGGGGAGCAGATTTTGTGGGGATTCATACCCCGATAGATGCCCAGATGAGGGGAGAAGACCCTTTTGCCCTTCTGGATAAAGTAGTGGGAAAGGTGGGGATTCCCGTGGCTGTGGCCGGAGGGATAAACTCCGAGACTGCACCGGAAGCCTCCCGGAGAGGCGCTTCCATAATAATTGTGGGCGGAGCAATTATTAAATCTCCCGATGCCCGGGAATCTGCCAGAATTATAAAAAAAGCTATCCTGCAGGAAAAACCTATTCCTACCTTTCTCTATCGCCGGGTGCAAGGAGAAGAGATAAGAAAAGTGCTGGAGAAGGTTTCCACTCCCAATATATCAGATGCCCTGCATAGAGGCGGTGTCCTGGAAGGAATAAGATGCGTGGTAAGGGGAGTTAAGATGGTGGGAAGGGCATTTACAGTAAGGACTTATCCGGGTGACTGGGCAAAGCCAGTGGAGGCGATTGAGAAAGCAGGGGAGGGCGAGGTAATTGTGGTGGATGCGGGGGGAGTGGGACCGGCAGTGTGGGGTGAATTGGCTACCTGGTCAGCCAGGAATAAAAAGATAGCCGGCGTGGTGATTGACGGAGGAATAAGAGATGTATCGGAAATCAGAGAATTAAAGTTTCCTGCCTTTGCCCGTATTATTACACCCCAGGCAGGTGAGCCCAAGGGTTTTGGCGAGATAGGGGTAACGGTTAGGGTAGGGGGGAAGGCAGTTTCTCCCGGTGATTGGCTGGTGGGCGATGAAGACGGAGTGGTATGGATACCTAAGGAAAAGGCGGAGGAAGTGGCAAATAGAGCCATGGATGTGTTAGAGAGGGAAAACCGGATAAGAAAGGAGATTCAGGAGGGAGGGACATTAAGCGAGGTGATGGAACTACTTAGATGGGAAAAAAAGCGTTAATTCTTTTTATCATTCTGGGGTTTTCCTTTCTCCTTTTTTCTTCCCCGCAGGAGGACTGGGATTTTGCCGAGAGTCTTTTTGCCCGCGGCATGTATGACCTGGCTCTAAAGGAATATATAAATTATGAAAAGAAGTATCCGGGGAATGAAAAAACAGCCCTGCTAAAATTCAGAAAAGGCGAGTGTTATTTCCAGTTAAAGAAATGGAAAGAAGCGGAGAAAAATTTCAGAGAAGTCGTTTCTCTGCATGGCGAGAAAGAAAAAGAGGCATTATACAGGCTGAGCCAGGTTTACCTGGAAGAGAGAAAATACAGGGAAGCAGGGGAAATACTTTCTGAATTAGAAAAGGCAAGTATTCCAGGAAAACTCAGAGAAGGGGTGCTTTCCCTGCTGGGGGAGCTTATGCTGAGGGAGGGGAAGGGGAAGGAAGCCCAGAAGTATGTTAATAAGCTGAAACGCGAATTCCCCCAAAGCCCCATTCTTCCCTATGCCTGGTTTAACCTGGCAATTTTCTCCTGGAATAGGGGAGAAAAGGCTTTAAGCAGAGAGTTCTTTCTTAATGCTCTCTCTTCTCTTCCCCCTCCTTCTCTTAAAGAAGAACTGCTCTACTCCCTGGGCAGGGTAAATCTTGAGCTTTCCCGTTATCAGGAAGCCCGCAAGTATTTTTCTGCATTACTGCAGGAATTTCCCGCAAGCAAGCAGATAAATAATGCTATTCTGGGAATGGGGATATCCTACTATCGTGCAGGTAACTGGAAGGAAGCAGATAAATGGTTCTCTAATCTGGAGAAAAAGACAATAAAAGAGGCAAAGATTAAAGAGTCTTTATGGTTGTGGAAAGGAAAGGTGAATCTCCAGCTGGGAGATTTGCAGAAAAGCACCTATTATCTTTCCTTGCTCTCCAAGAAATCACCCTATTACCCTGAAGCCCGTTACTTCCTTGCCCGGGTGGAGAAAAAAGAAGGTAAGGTAGAGGAAGCAAAGAATATTTTGAAAGAAGTATCCACCCTGCAAGGTAAATATGCGCCTCTCTCTTTGCTACTCCTTTCCGAAATGGATAGTGAGAAAGGTAATTTCAAGTCAGCATTGAGTTACCTTGCAGATATTGATTCTTTTCAAAAGTCCCCTTATTACCCGGACCTCCTCTACGAAAAAGGACTTCTCCTGGAGAAAATGTCGCGCTACCGGGAATCCCTGCCACTATTTAATTTGTTTGTAAACTCGTTCCCTTCTCATAAGTATTACCTTCCTGCCTTGTTTCATAGGGGAGTGGGGTTTTACTATTCGGGAAATTACCCGGCGGCAGAAAAAGATTTTCAGCAAGTAAAAAAAGAGAAACCCGGCGGCGATTGGGCTGAGGGGGCTGATTACTACCTGGTGCAGGTGGCTTTGAAGGAAGAGAAGCTGTCCCTGTTTTTTCAAAGAGTGGAGGAATTCCTGCAGTCATACCCGGAAAGCTCCTGGAAGGAGGAGCTTATATACCAGGCCGGAATAGTGGCGAAGAGAAATGACAAATTGTCCACTGCGGTTAACTACTTCCTTCTTTATCTGGACAAGTTTCCCCGGGGAAGGTATGCACCGGAAGTTACCTATCTTTTGGCCTATACCTACTTTCTGGAGGGTGAGCAGAAAAACTCTGCCCGTGTATTTCTCAGTATTTTAAAAAAGTTTCCTTCCTATCCGGTGGATAAGAATACTCTTCTCTGGTTAGCCGAATACTTTCTAAAGAACAAGGCTTACAGGAATTCTTTGTTTGTTTACAATGAAATGGAGAAAAGGTTCAAAAGCAGGGAAGATATGGAAGTCATAGAGGTGGGGAAGGGTGAGGTGGAGGTGCTTTCTGGTAAGCTGGCAAAGGGGATAAAGAGACTGGAAAGCTTTCTGGAGAAATACCCGCATTCCAGGTTAAAGGGAAAAGTATACTTTCTCCTGGGAGAGGCTTATAGTATGAAGGGGGAGGGAGATAAATCCGTGGAATATTGGAAGAGAGCAACCGAGGGAGGGGAATATGCTTCGCGAGCTCTTTGCTCCCTGGGAGAATACTTTTTCTCCCTGGGTTCTTACGCCCAGGCTTATCGCTATTATCTTAAGCTTGCCTACCTTTACCAGGATTCTCCCTTTGTGCCCCAGGCACTTTACAAGGCAGGAATTTCACTGAAGAGATTGGGGAAGGACGAGGAAGCGGAGAAGGTCTTCCAGGAGCTGATTACTCGTTTCCCCACCAGTAAAGAGGCGGGAAAATTCAGGAAGAAGCACGGAGGGATGTAGTATGGGAGAGAAAGCCAGGGCACATGTCTTCGTTTCCGGTGTGGTGCAGGGAGTGCTTTTCCGCTATTACACGCAGAAGATGGCCTATAAACTCGGAGTAAAGGGATGGGTGAGAAATACCCGGGACGGAAGAGTAGAGATGATGTTAGAAGGTGAAGAGGAAAAAGTAAAGAAACTTATAGAATGGGCGCATGAAGGGCCTCCTTACGCCAGTGTGGCAAAAGTGGAAGTGGACTGGGAAGAATACCTGGGAGAGTTTGATTCTTTTTCTATAGTTTACTGATGGAAAAACTCATTTTTCTGGGCACGGGAGGAGCGCGGTTTGTTGTTTCCAGGCAGATGCGTGCTTCTGGGGGAATATGGATTAGCAAGGGTAATACGCAGGTTCTCCTGGACCCTGGCCCCGGTGCCCTGGTCAAATCCCTGGAAAAGGGATTAAACCCTGCAAAACTTTCTGCGCTTATCCTTTCCCACCGCCACCTGGATCACTCCTCAGATGTTAATATTATGATTGAGGCTATGACTGAGGGAGGATTCAAAAAGAGGGGGGTGGTTTTTGCTCCCGAAGATGCTCTGGAGGATGACCCTGTTATCCTGAAATATATACGGAATTACGTGGGGAAAATAGAGATATTACGAGAAGGCAGGGAGTACACGGTAGGAGAGATTAACTTTTCCACCCCTATAAAGCATATCCACGGAAATGCAGAAACCTATGGATTTAAATTCAAATTCTCTCACTTCATCCTCTCCTGGATTACCGATACTCGCTACTTTGCCGGGCTGGCTGAGGCTTATAAGGCTCCGGTTATGGTATTTAATATGGTAAGATTACCTTCCGGCCCCCTTGACCATCTTTCCATGCCGGATGTGGTGAAGATTTTAAAAGAGACTATGCCCCGTGTAGGAATCCTTACTCATTTTGGTATGACCGTGCTCAGGGCAAACCCCTGGAAAGTGGCGGAAGAGATAGAGAGGGCTACGGGAGTGAAAATGCTGGTGGCCAAGGATGGCTGGGAAATTGACCTGGAAGCTGTTTCCCGGGAGTATTTTTAGAATGAGCAAAAAAATTTCCTACATTTTTGCCTTCTTCGCCTTTGTATCTTTGGTGCTGGAATACGGCTTTCCCTGGGGCAACCAGGGAATAATTAACCTGCATTTTTTTCAGCTTTTTCTTGCCTTTTTCTTTATTGTAGAAATTCTAACCCTTCTCTATAAGGGCAGTTACCGCAGGGATACCTGGAAGGCTAATATTGCAGAGGCAATATCGCTCTTTGTTTTCTTTATACTCTTGCTATCTTTCCTTTTCCTTCTCCGTTCTTCCCACGCCACCTATATTGTAAAGCTGCCTCACTTCCTGGTTCCGACACCTTTTTTCATCCCGGTACAGATATACCTTGCCCTGCAAATACTGGTAAAAGCCAGCGATTTGCCGCGGATTCTGGTGCATCTTCCTCTCAAGCCGGGACAGGTAGTGGTAATTACCTACTTAGGGATAATAGTTCTGGGCACTTTCCTCCTCTCCCTGCCGCAAGCCTACGGGAGAGGATATATTCCCCTGATAGACAGGTTATTCACAGCTACCTCTGCCACCTGCGTCACCGGCTTGTCTGTCCTGGATATTTCCACTGCCTTCACCCGCTTTGGGCAATCCGTAATCCTTTTCTTAATTCAGGTGGGAGGATTGGGATTGGTGACTTTTGTTTCCTTCTTTGCCTTGATAATGGGTAGAGGCATAGGTATACGCGAAAGGGCCCTCCTGAAAGATGTCCTGGACTACGATATGGTGGGTGAGCTGGGGAAGGTGGTGCTGACTGTCCTTTTGACCACTCTCTTTGTGGAGGCAATAGGTACATTTGCCTTAGCCCGGATATTTGCTGCCTACCCGCAATCAGTGCCCTCGCCTTACTTCTTTGCCCTCTTTCACTCGGTTTCTGCTTTCTGCAATGCGGGATTTTCCTTGTTCAGCAACAGCTTACAGAATTTCAGGGATTCCACCAGCATAAATCTTATCTTTGCCGCACTTATCATTATCGGCGGTTTGGGTTTTGTGGTGTTGATGGACATCTTCAAATTCTTTAACAAGAAAATCCACAGAAGATTCGTTGTGCTCTCTATCCATTCCAGGTTGGTGCTTTTAACCACGGCTATCTTAGTAATTTCTGGCTTCTTCTTTCTCATGTGGATAAACTATGACAGCTCCCTTTCTCTGAAGGGGCGAATCTTAACTTCGTTTTTTCAGTCGGTTACCGCGAGGACAGCCGGCTTCTCTACCATTGAGATAAGCAAGCTTAACCCGGCTGCGCAATTATTCATCATTTTCTTAATGTTCGTGGGAGCTTCTCCCGGTTCTACCGGAGGCGGAATAAAGACTTCCACCTTTGCCGTGGTTATAATAACTATTTTCTCCTATCTCAGGGGAAAAGATAAAGTTGAGGTATGGCACAGAACACTTCCCTCTGGCCTGGTGCACAAGATTATTGCCGTGGTATCCTTCGCTTTTTTCATTATTTTCTCCTCCACTTTCCTACTGCTCCTGGTGGAAGGGAAGAGTTTTCTGCCCACCT
>JALUVB010000002.1 GCA_027021085.1 bacterium | reverse complement strand
ACTTTTTACCCACATTTTCACTAAGTTACTATATTTCCTTTGTTACCCGGTTTCTCATAGGATTAGGAGCACTCTTCCAGGTGCCGTTAATTGCAGCGGTTCTTACCCGGATGAATGTCCTGAGCTACCGTGACCTTTTAAAATTTCATCGTCATGCCATTCTGGGAGCTTTTATCCTTTCGGCCGTACTTACTCCGCCCGATGTGGTAACCCAGATTCTGCTTGGTTTGCCTCTGATACTTCTTTTCGAGATTTCGCTTGGTATTTCCTGGCTTATTTCCCGCAGTGTTAAAATAAGAAATAAGGGGGGGGAAGATGAGAAAGATAAGTAGAAGGGATTTCCTGAAACTGACTGCTTCAGGGATCATAGGGACAGTGGGAGAGAACCTGTTTTTAAAGACTTCCCTTTTAGCTGCTCCTGCACCCTATATGAGCGTGGCAGAAGGGAAGAATGTCAAAATAGCTACCAGGAAATCTATTGAACTTCTGGGCGGAATGAGAAGATTTGTAAAGAAGGGAAATCGTGTGGTAGTTAAACCGAACATTGCCTGGAACCGTTCCCCGGAGCAGGCAGCAAATACTCATCCTGCAGTAGTGGGTGAGATAGTTAAAATGTGCCTGGAGTCGGGTGCCGGGGAAGTAATAGTAATAGACCATACCTGCCATGATGCACGCATGACTTACCGAAAGAGTGGGATAGAAGAGGCAGTGAAAGAGGCAGGAGGTAAAGTGAGATTTGCCAAAAGATACGTAAAGAAAACCATACCCAAAGGATATAAACTCAAGGAGGCAGAGATTCTACGTGAAGTAGTAGAATCGGATGTTCTCATAAATGTTCCCGTGGTTAAGGTGCATGGAGGAGCGAAGGTAACCATTTCCATGAAAAACCTTATGGGAGTGGTAAAGGACAGGGGGAAGATGCATCGGGTGGGATTGCACGAAAGTATAACTGACCTCTCTACCCTGATAAAACCAGACCTTATCGTGTTGGATGCTTATAGGATTCTTCTTACCCGCGGTCCCCAGGGGCCGGGAAAGGTAAAATATACCTACCAGATTATAGCCGGGACTGATCCGGTGGCTCTGGACGCCTATGGCACAAGATTGTTAGGGAAAAGGCCAGAGGATATTGGGTATATTCTCATGGGAGAGAGAAGAGGCCTGGGAAAAATAATTGTGCCAGAAAACATGATTTATCGCACCAGGCTTACTATAGCAGAAGAACTGGAAAGATGGATAACAGCATGATACAGCGATGAGAACGGGTGTAGCCAACTTGCCCCTGCATTACGGGAAAGCACCTGCCTGGCTTTTTGAAAAGATGGTCAGGCTAAGCCGGGAGGTTATTTGCCTGCTGGTGCAGGAAAGGGGAAAGAAGGAGTTTTTTAAAAAAATTTCTGACCCCGTATGGTTCCAGGCTTTTGGTTGTGCCCTCGGATTTGACTGGCATTCTTCCGGGCTCACCACCACTGTTTGCGGGGCAATAAAAGAAAGTTTAAAAGATATAGGAAATGAACTGGGGGTATTTGTGGCAGGAGGCAAAGGGAAAACCGCTCTCTCTACCCCACAACAGATTAATAGAATAGGAGACAGGTTTTCTCTCCCCTGTGCCTGCGAGAAGCTTATCCAGGCAAGCAGGATTACCGCCAAGGTGGATAATTCCTGTCTGCAGGATGGATTCCAGCTTTATCATCATACCTTTCTCTTCACAAAAGAAGGAGACTGGTGTGTGATTCAGCAGGGAATGAATCCGGGTAGGGGATGGGCAAGAAGATATCACTGGTTGAACAGGGAAAATATTGATTTCGTAAATGAACCTCACCAGGGGATTATCTCCTCCTGGAAAGGGGAAGTTCTTAACCTGGTAGCAGAAGAAAGCAACGGCGCCAGAATGACCATAACCAACCTTCTGCGGGAAGACCCGGAGCATCTTATGAAAGATTTCAGGAAAATACGCGAGTTTACGCTTCCTGCTCATCACCATATAGAGGGTGTCTGGGTAGACGAGAAAAAGCTCCGGAAAGTTATACTTCGTGCACATGAAAAGAATCCTTCCGATTTCACTCAGGTAATAGGTATAAAAGGAATGGGAGCCAAGAGCCTGAGAGCACTGGCACTTATCTCAGAGCTTGTTTACAGCGAAAAGGTAAGCAGGAGAGACCCGGCACGCTATTCTTTTGCCCATGGAGGAAAAGATGGGTATCCGTATCCAGTGGATAAAAAAACCTACGAGGAATCTATATATTTTTTGCGGGAGGCAGTAAGCAAAGCTAAAGCAGGCAGAAAAGAGAAACTGAAAGCTTTCAGGCAACTCAGCATGCTGAGGAGAAGATCATAGACCTTAGGCAACAGACTGGCAGAAGTTAGTAAATGAGTAAAGAAGAGAAATGAGACAGGCACAAAGGAGGTAGTTTTAGATTTACTGCAGGGTGGCACTATGGGAAAGAAGGAAGCTTTTAAAAAGATAGAAATCTCACTCAGAGGATTAGGGTTCGACGATGAGCTTATTGAAAAGTTAAGAGGTTATATGGATAGGTTTTACGACGAACAAACAGGGGATTACCGGATTCCCGATTATAAAGAATTTTCCCATCTCCTCCTTCCCCTCTTTACCTCCTCTAAAACCGTGGAAAACATACTGAAGTCAACCGAGATATTAGAGAAAGAAGAATTTTCAGACCTCTGGATAAAAGATTACGAAATGAGGGAACTCCTGGGAGAGATAGGAAGGTTTTTTGCTTCTCTGGTATTCCAGACAGGAGGAGACGAGGAAAAAGTGCGGGATTTTCTTTTTACAAATAAGTATCCGGAAGAGCAAAAGAAATTTTCCCGCATATTGAAAGAACACTTCAAAAAACTATTCACTACCCAGAGAGAAAGTAAGATAAGGGAAACAGTTATCAAATTTGCAAATCTTTCCTCCCGGGAAAACCGGGAGAAAGCACGTTATCTTCTTCTTTCTTTTTTCCTTTTCAGCACCCAGGAGAATGTTTTCTTAAAATATTTATTTATTAAGAGTTTAGTAGTAAATATGGGGTTAAAAGAAGAGATAATGAAACAGGCTTCTTCACAGGAAGAAGGAGTTTCTTTCGTCCGTCTTTTAGAAGACAGAATATTTTTTATAATGGAAGGAGGGTGAGCTATGAAAGAAGTAAACATTTCGGAGGTATGGAAAAAAAAGTACCCGGAAAGGGTGGTTGTGGCCGCAAGCTGGGATGAAAAAAACAACCGGCCTAATTTCATCCCCTTGGGATGGTTTATGCAAACTTCCTTTTCTCCCCCTCTTGTGGCTATATCCGTTGGAGTTACTCGCTATAGTCATACCCTGCTCCATAAAGAGAAAGAATTTGTAGTTTTCTTTCCCAACAAGAAAATGGGGAAAGAAGTTTATTACTGGGGAACCCATTCGGGTAAAGACGTGGATAAATTAAAGGAAAGTGCAGTAGAGACTGAGCAGGCAAAGCATGTAAAACCTCCTTTAATAAAAAATGCGCCTATAAACCTGGAATGTAAAGTAGTAGATACTCTGCGCACAGGCGACCATACAATCTTTGTGGGAAAAATCCTCGCTGCATATATAGAAGAGGAGGAAGAAGTGATCTTGAATTTTGGCGAATACAAGTTTGGAGGTATTAAGGAGCAAGAGATTCTTTTTACTCCGTAGGTTAGGGATAGACTTTAGACCATAGACTTTAGACTGTAGACTGGGAGAATAGTAAACAGTAAGCAGTGAATAGTGAATAGTAGTGAGTAGCGAGTAGTGAGGGGAAATAGATTCCTGCTTACCAGGAATGCAAGAAAGAGCAGGAAAGATAAGCAACCAGCCCGACTGTCATGCCTGCGGAAGCAGGCATCCACGCAAGACTTTAGACTATAGACTTGAGACTTTAGATGAGGAGAGGGGATGCAGAATGCAGAACACAGGTGGGAGAATAGGCGCCCTGGCATGCGCCGGGACAACTAATAACTCGCAACTCTCCCCAGATACAGGTGGGGGCACAGGTGGAACTGGTAACTGGAAACTGACAACTCACAACTTTCAGACCATAGACTTTAGACTATAGACCTTAGACGTTAGACTGGGAGGGGGCAACGCCCTGCTTAATGCGTTATTTTAGAAATATCAAACTGCGGTGCATACAAAAATCCGGTAGTGCAGGTGGGCACAGAAGCCATCAGGAGTTAGTCTAAAGATGTTCGGGATTTCTCCAAATCGCGCCATTATTTCCCTGCCTATTGCCAGAATCTCCTCTTTTCCAATATCGTATCGCCTGCTTAAGTCATGGGAAGATAAGGACAACTCAGGAGCACAGGAGACAGCAGTTACACTCCATCCTGCCTTTTCCAGGTAATGGCAAAGTTCCCCGGTGGTAAAGTACCACTTTTTTGTCTTCATTTGTTGATAGAGGAAGTTTATACACTCTGCATCCCTGCTGTTTTCAAAACAGGCAGTCTGGTGCAGAAAAAATTCGCCTTTTTTCATTTGAATACGTAAATAACGCAGCAGGGGAACTAATCCCTCTTTCCCGAAATAATGCAGTACCGAACGCATGATAAAGAGGAACTGCTTTGTTTCCTCTCCTGCATCCTTTCGCTTGAAGTTTATTAGGGAGGTCTGGAGACAAGAAATACGTGGATGGTGTATCTGGGCAAGTTGTGCTCTGGAGCAATCCAGGTTTACAAAACGTATGTCCGGGTTTGAGATATCTTTTATCAGCTCCTCCAGGAGGAATCCTGTTCCGCCTCCCAGGTCTACTATAACATCGGGCCGGGAAAAGGCTATGTTTTCCTTTATCTTAGCAAGAAAGCACTTTGCTATTTCCGGGTTTGAGAAGTAACCATTATGCAATGTATTCCATTTTGCTCCATGCACAGCTATTTCTTTACCCAGTTCTTCCTGCATTTCTAATTCCC
>JALUVB010000001.1 GCA_027021085.1 bacterium | reverse complement strand
GGGGGTATATTATTGACAGGAGGGGATATCTCTGTTAGATTATTCATATGAGGAAAATACTCAGCGGGAAAGAAGTGAGAACAATCTGGGAGAAATTGTGCAGAGAAATTGCCCGGGAGATTCCTCTCACCAACCTGGCCGTAGTGGGGATAAGAAGCAGGGGGGAATACCTGGCCAAAAGGTTGCAGGACTTCCTCTCCTATAAAACCAAGAAAAATGTCCCCTTAGGAGTACTGGACATAACGCTCTACCGGGATGACCTAACCCAGGTAGCTGAACAGCCGGTGATGAAAAGCACGGAAATCCCCTTTGATGTAACGGGAAAGAAAATAGTACTGGTGGATGACGTAATCTATACGGGAAGAACCATCCGGGCGGCACTGGATGAGTTAATCGACTTTGGCAGGCCTGCCTTTATCCGGTTAGCTGTTCTCATTGACCGGGGAGGGAGGGAATTGCCCATCCAGCCTGACTTTGTGGGCAAGTTCGTGGAAATAGAGCAGGAAGAAGTTGTGGAAGTGAAGCTATCAGAGGTTGACAAAGAAGAAGGGGCATATATAATTCGCAGAAGATGAAGAAGTGGAAGAGGAAACATCTCATTTCTCTGAGAGAGTTAGATCCTGAAGAAATAGAGTTTATTCTGGAGGCTACAAACTCTTTCCGGGAAATCCTGGAAAGGCCCATCCCCAAGGTGCCCACACTGCGGGGCAGGACCGTGGCTAACCTTTTTTTTGAGCCTTCCACGCGTACGAGAATGTCCTTTGAACTGGCAGAGAAAAGGCTGAGCGCTGATACGGTGAACTTCTCCCCTGGCTCCTCGAGCGTCCTGAAGGGAGAAACCCTCCTGGATACAGTAAAAAACATAGAGGCCATGAAAACCGATGCAGTAGTGGTAAGGCATGCTTCACCCGGGACACCCTACTTTTTAACCTCCCGCTTACTGCATTCTTCCATAATCAATGCCGGCGACGGGGCACACGAACACCCCACGCAGGGACTGCTGGATATCTTTACCATTTTGGAGAGGAAAAAGAAAATTAGCGGGCTGAAGATAGCCATTGTAGGCGATATACGGTTTTCCCGGGTGGCACGTTCGAATATCTGGGGTCTTACCAAACTGGGAGGAGAGGTAAGAGTAGTCGCCCCTCCCACTTTACTCCCGCCCCATATTGAGAAACTGGGGGTAAAAGTTTTTCACTCTCTATCCGAAGGGATAAAGGACGTGGACGTACTAATGGTGCTCAGGCTCCAAAGGGAAAGGCAGAAAGAGTCTTTTATCCCCTCTGTGCGAGAATACAGGAAGTTCTACGGTATAACCCTGGACAAGCTGCGATGGGCAAAGGATGATGTTCTAATCATGCATCCCGGCCCTATCAACCGGGGAGTAGAACTTGACCCGGAAGTGGCAGATTCATCTTACTCCGTCATCCTGAACCAGGTGACTAACGGCGTGGCGGTAAGAATGGCCGTCCTTTATCTCCTTCTGGGCGGGGAAGGATGGGAATAACCACTTCAGGGTATTAACCGGTAACCCCGCAGAATGGATTAACTGAAGCAGAGGAAATGTACTGTCCGAAATGCAAGGTAAAGATGGAAGAACAGAAGAGGGTATATCACGGCCAGAGGAAATGGAGATGCAGGCATTGCGGGAAAGTAAGAATGGAGAGAATAAAAAGCGGCCGGCGGCGAAAATCCGGGGATGCCTGAGAGCTTTTTTCTTCATCTCCCTGTTCTTATCTCCTTTTCCCTCCTATCCGCAAAAAAACTCCTCCCCCGCTGACCTGTACAGAGAGGGGATGGCATCCCTTCGCCAGGGGAAATTGGCAAAGGCCAGGGAGTTTTTAAATGCTGCTCTTAACCAGGAAGAGGCCAATTTCACCCTGTCGCCCCTGGAGTTAAATCTCTTAACAAGAGAGGGGATAAGCAAAGAAAAGCTTTCCCAGAAAAAGCTGGGAAAAATGGAAGTTATTTAAAGAAACCCATGAAAAATAAGCGTGCCCTTGCCCTGTTCCTCTTTCTTTATGTTTTCCTGAGAATCCTTTTTCTCCTGCAGGTAGGGGACGATATCCACTGGAAAAGTCTTTCCCCCAAGACGGACATGGATAATTACCAGGTTGCCGGTCTTAGTGTGGCAAAAGGGGAAGGGGTGGGAAAAGATTTTGACCTTAACCCTCTCTATCCCCTTCTCATTCTCGGCCCTTTTTACCGCATCCTGGGGCCGAACATTTTTCTTTTACGCATTTACCAGGTTCTTTTAGGTTGTTTGACCGCGCTGCTATTTTATCTGTTGGTAGCAAGATTTTTTCCCCGCTGGATAGCTCTTTTATCGCTTGCCCTGCTCACCTTTTATCCTCCCTTGATTGTTTACGATGTATCTGTCCTCCCCCAGGTACTGGAAAACCTTTTACTTGTCTCCTCTCTTTTCCTCCTAATCAGCGCCCGCCGGATAAGGTATCTTTCCTTCTTCTCGTTTGTCCTCCTGGGGGCAGCGGTAATATCCCGGCCTACGTTTCTCCCCCTGCTCCCCTTTTTTCTCTGGGAAAGGATGCGAAGGGAAGGAACCCGGAAGGCCATTTTCAACTTAGTATTTTTTATACTGCCTTTTCTTCCCTTTCTTGTGGTCAATTCACTTAACGCGCGCACTTTTACTGTGCTTCGCAATAAAGGCGGAATAGTTTTCCTAATCGGCAATAATCCCTATGCTACCGGTTCCTCGGGCATGCCCTCTTTTTACTGGAAAGAGCTCTCAGAAAAGTGGGGCGGGTTAAATCCGGCGGAGAAGGATAAGATGGCTTACCGGATAGCCTGGCAATTTATAAAAAACAATCCGGGCAAGTTTACGAAATTGCTCTGGAAGAAAACCCTCTTCTTCTGGGGGAGGGAAGAAATACCCAACAATGTAAACATCCTCTATGCACGGCAAATTAGCTACCTGAAGTTTATTCCACTCTCCTTTGCCTTAATTTTACCCCTCTCTCTTTTGGGGGTTTATGCTTCACTGCCCGATTACCGGCGTTACCTGCTTTTCTACGCCGGCATTTTTGGCATATACCTTATGACCATACTCTTCCTGGTGGTAGGAAGATACCGGCTTACGGAAATTTTCTTTCTTTTGCCCTTTTGCGGGAAGGGCTTAGAAGCACTAAAGGAAAAGCGAAAAGATAAAACAGTAATGATAATTCTCCTTCCCCTGCTCTACCTCTCCTGGTTTTTCCAGCCGGTAAAAAGCTTTCTCTTAATGCGCATCCACCCTTACGGGTTTGTGGATAAAAATAGCGTCTGGTTAGTGAGGGACGAGGACGGCAAGCCGCCCCCTCCCTTCCGCAACCATCGCTACAAGGGATGGCTGGAACAACCGGGGGAAGGGGTTTACAAGGCACTCTACCTGCCTTCACTGTCTGCGTTTTCCCGGGCTTTTCTCAAAATCTACCTCTACCTCCCGGCAGAGGCTGAGGCAGTGTTACAGGTTAATGGAAAGCTCCGGAAACTAACCCTTTCTGCCCCGAAATATCCCTTCTGGGGTTGGGTGCAGGTGCCTCTGCCTCCCGGAATCCTTAAAAAAGGGAAAAATGAAATCTTCATAAAAAGAGTACGAGGTAAATTTGGTGTTTTCCTGGATGATAAATTCTATTTCCGCCGTTCCGCTTTCCGGGACGCTTCCGGCAACTTCCTTTTTGATTACCAGGATAGAAAGAGCCACCTTAAGTATATACCCGCTGCCCTGGGGAGAGGAGAATTTAAAATAGAACTCGAGCTCTGGAAATAAAAGCTTCTTTGCGATAAACTATAACAAAAATGCGTATTCTTATTCGTAAAGGATATCTTATAGACCCGGCCAGCGGGAGCGAGGGCGAGAGAGATATCCTGATAGAGGACGGGGTTATTACCAAGATAGCTCCTTCTTTAAAAGCACTGCAGACAGACACCACCATAGAGGCAAAAGGGAAATGGGTAATCCCGGGCTTGCTTGACCTGCACACGCATCTCAGGGAACCGGGGAGAGAAGACGAGGAAACCATATATACGGGTGCACGCGCGGGGGTTAAAGGCGGCTACGTCGCCCTTTGCTGTATGCCCAACACCGACCCTCCCATAGACGACCCCTCCGTGGTGGAATTGATACAACAGAAAGCCCGTTCCTCCCCGCTAAATGTTTATCCCATTGGCTGCATATCCCGTAAAAGGGAGGGGAAAGCCCTGAGCGAGATGGGGCTTTTAAAGGAAGCAGGTGTGGTGGGCTTTTCTGATGACGGAGAACCTGTCATGGACTCCCTGCTGCTTAGAAGAGCCATGGAATACTCTCTTCTCCTGGACCTCCCCTTGATTCTTCACTGCGAGGATAAAAAGCTTTCTCTTAACGGGGTCATGCACGAAGGATATCTCTCCTCTTTGCTGGGGCTTCCCGGTATCCCTTCCGAGGCAGAAGAAGTCATGGTCAAAAGGGATTTAGAGTTAGCCCGCCTTACCGGGGCAAAAATACATATTGCCCATGTTTCCTGCAAAAAAAGCGTGGAATATATAAAAGAAGCCAAAGAGAAAGGCATAAAAGTTACAGCTGAGGTTACTCCTCATCACCTGCTGCTCACGGATAAAGCGGTTTTAAATTTTGATACCAATACCAAAGTCAACCCCCCCTTAAGAAGCGACGCGGACAGGCAGGCGCTCCTGGAAGGATTAAAAGAGGGTATTATAGATGTTATCAGCACTGACCATGCCCCCCACCTTTCCACGGAAAAAGAATACGATTTCTTAGCAGCACCCTTTGGTATGGTTGGTTTGGAAATCAGCTTCTCTGCCCTGTTTACGCAATTGGTGGCAACGGGTGCTCTTTCTGCCCTGGAATTGGTAAAAGCCATGAGCTTTACCCCGGCTGAAATTTTCCATCTCCCCGGAGGCACTATCTCTATCGGAGCATTAGCATCTTTAAGCATTTTCAACCCTTCAACAGAATGGGTAGTCAGCAGAGA